>JAFIGB010000168.1 GCA_020831705.1 Candidatus Sumerlaeia bacterium
GCAACGTGTGGGAATGGTGCCAGGACTGGTGGGGCGGCACGCCACCGGATGAGGGCGCCAGGGATCCATCGGGGCCGGAATACGCATCGCGCCGTTCCATGCGCGGAGGCGGATGGTACAGCACGGCGGAATTCTGCCGCAGCGCCACGAGGACCAATTCGGGATATCCCAACACCCAATACAGCAACACCGGTTTCCGCCTCGCCGCCACCATCGCGACCGAGTAAACAAGGCGTGGGATGGCGCCAATAATTGAGGGCGCGGCCATTTTGTCTTGCGCGCCTTTGGTTCTGGTGGGCTTCATGGACTGTTTGGGGAAGTCCTCCCCAAGCCATCGATCCCCATTGGACCGGTTTTTCATGGATGCGACCCTCTTCCAGCGAATCGTGCCGATCTTCGGCCTGCTGACACTCATTGGAATCTCCCTTCTGATCAGTACCAACCGCAGCCTGGCGCTTTCGCGTTGGCGGTTGATCGCATGGGGTTTCGGCCTTCAGGTGGTCTTCGGCCTCATTGTCCTGCACACCACGGCAGGGCGATGGCTGATTGCCCGCCTCAACGACTTTTTTGTCGCGCTCATTGACTGTACCTACGCCGGGGCGGAATTTGTCTTTGGGCCCCTCGCGCGAAGTTACGGCCCCGACAGCATGGCAACCGTGGGCTTTGTGGAGCAGACCGTCGCCGGTGCAGCGGATCCCCAAAACGATGCCTTCATCTTTGCCTTCTTTGTACTCAGCACCATCGTCTTCTTCAGTGCACTGACTTCGATCCTCTACCACCTCAATGTACTCCAGTGGCTGGTGAAAATTTTTGCCATCATCATGCAGCGGACCCTCAAGACCTCCGGGGCGGAAACGCTTTCCGCCTCGGCGAATATCTTTGTCGGCCAGACCGAGGCGCCCCTTCTCGTCCGTCCCTTCATCAAGGACATGACCAGGAGCGAGCTCATGACCGTCATGACCGGTGGATTCGCCACCGTGGCGGGGAGCGTCCTGGCGCTGTATATTTTCGTCCTCGGCGATATCATTCCCGACGTGGGGGGACACCTCATGGCGGCCTCGGTGATGAGTGCCCCCGCCGCCCTGGTCTTCGGCAAGCTGATGGTCCCCGAAACCGAGGTTCCCAAGACCGCCAATACGCTGGAGGTGAACGTTAAAAAGGAAAGTGTGAACCTTTTCGATGCCGCAACCATCGGCACCACCGCGGGGCTCAAGCTGGCCCTCAACGTCGGCGCCATGCTCCTTGCCTTCCTGGCGCTCATCGCCGTCATCAATCTGGGGCTTGCAGGGCTGGCGTACCCCTTCACCGGCGAGGACACCCCCGAGTGGCTCAAGCTTGAGGTCCTCCTCGGGTACCTGTTCGCGCCCTTTGCCTGGCTGCTGGGAATCACCGACTGGAACGAGGCCGTCGCCGCGGGGCAACTACTCGGACTCAAGATGGTCGCCAACGAATTCGTGGCCTACCTGGGTCTGTCGGGTGCGGCGGAAGAACTGAGCGAACGCAGCCGTGTTATCATGACGTATGCCCTTTGCGGGTTTGCCAACTTCGGCAGCATTGGGATCATGATAGGCGGCCTGACGGTGATGGCCCCGAACGCCCGCCCGGAACTTTCCCGCCTCGCCCTCCGCGCGATGCTCGCCGGAACCTTCGCCGCCAACGCCACCGGATGTGTGGTTGCCGTGTTGCTCTGAGGAGTGTTTGGTTAAGATTTCCGATGTGTGCACAAGTGTCTATATGGATATCCCCGGAGGCGTTCACTGGGTGCCCCCGGGGATGATTTCTGTACAGACGTTGTAAGGTGGCCGTAATTACCGGCGTGCGGCGTCCACGGCACGGGCAAAGGCAAGGCCCGGATTGGTTGGTTCGCCGCCAACCCGCCAGATACTTCCCCGGGAAAGGGTTCCGTTCGTGGGATCGTAGATCGCGCGATTTGAAAGGCCAAGGGTGCCATTATTGACGACCGTCATGGCATTCAGCGCGGTGCCAATGTTGTGGTGGTGAAGGTCGGGACCAGCGGAAGTCAGCAGGTACCATTGCGGCTTGAGATCGTCGTCATCCCAGATCGAGGCGTTGTCCGTTGAACGTGCCATGTACCAGTATTGCTGGAAGGTTTCTGCGTCCTCCTGGGAGTAGTTTGTAATCTCCCGGACGACGCTGAGGGTGATGCCCTGGTAGGTGAACTTGGCGCGGAAGGGATCCTGGAAGACGCCACCACCGGTAATGAAGGCGATGGGGGTGGTGAGGCGCTCAAGGGTGGGCTTGTAGCCCGTCTGGCCGTTCATTGATGGGGGAACAAAGGCGCGCGAGGAGGTGTTCGAGCGCGGAAACGTTGTATAGTCGATGGAGTAGGCTTCGAGGGCGGTGGAAATGGTCCGCAGGTCGGAATGGACCCGGGATACCTTGGCCCGTGTCTGGGCTTCCAGGAAGTTGGGAACGGCAATGGCCGCAAGGATGGCAATAATGGCGACGACGATCAGCAATTCGATGAGCGTGAAGCCTGCTGTGCTGCTGCGTGTACTAAACTGGGGGCGTATCATGGTGGAATTCCTTTTCCGTGGTCCTGAAATGAGGTTTTATTGAAGGGTGGCGGATGTAAAGACACGGCCGTCCGGAAGTGTGGCCCGTACTTCCCAGCGATTGGTTCCGCCGGGAGGGTTTGCATCAAGATCAGCCTGCCAGATGTGATGTGATATCACGGGGTTGACCCATGGTTTGCCCATATCGGCAGGGCCCTGAAAGAGTTGGTTGCCAAGGGGATCGCGCTGGGGGGTGAATTCCATCGCCTGCCATTCCCCGCCGTTCATGCGAAACTCGACCGTTGTGTCGGGCGTGCCGTAAAAGACGTTGGCGAGAATCGTCCGCCGGGGGGTGTCGCCGTTCTGGTGTCCAGCGGGTGGATAGACGCGGATTTGCTCGTCGGCGGGACGTTCCGTTCCCTTGAAGTGGATGGTGTAATCGTTGCCATTGAATTCGAGGATTGTATATCCAGCGGGGGTGCCGTCGCGCTGAATGCTGAAGGGGATGCCGCGGTGGTCGCTGGGGCCGCTCCACCAGGATCCCGAGGCCACCACCGAATTGATGTCCACGAGCTCACCGGGACCGTTCCAGCCGTCCTCCGGGCTAAAGTGGCGGATGAAGTTCGTATGAGTGTGGCCGCTGATGGTGACCACGCGCTCCCTGTCGGCGATGACATCGAAAAACGCCTCCAGGTTGCGGATATACGGATTGCGGTTCCGAACGGCGTAAAGGGGTGCGTGCATGCAGATGACGACGAGTTTATCCGGGTCAACCCGTTCCAGGTCGCGACGAAGCCAGTCGAGGTTTTCCTGGATCATCTCCGAGTAATAGTGATTTGTGACGAAGCGATCCGCCAGCCGCCCCCGCCAATAAATATTGTCGAAGGAAACGAAGTGGACGTCGCCCTCCTGCCAGGAATAATTCAGCGGGCCGAAATAGCGCTGGTAGGTTTCGCCCTTGGTGGAATTGTCCGGCGCGTCGAAGTTCATGTCATGGTTGCCAATGGCATGGTGGAAGGTCATTCCCGTGGCGCCAATGGCCTGGAGGTAGGGCTCGAAATGCTCGAGATTGTCGAACATGATATCGCCAAGGTTCACGGCAAAGAGGGCGTCCGAGCCGACCAGTTCCGTGAAAATTGTCCGGCGAAGGTAGGCGACCTCCTGCTCGGTTTGCGGTTGCGTGTCCGCCATGGCAATGATCTTGAAGCTGTTGTTTACATCCTGGGGAATCAGGGCGAAGTCGATGCTTTCGGGAAGGGGGCCGGTCGGGGCGACGCCGGGGTAGTAGTAGATGGGCGAGCCGTTGGGCTTGTGTATATAATAAAAGCGCGGGATGCCGAATTCGTTCATTGCGACGGTATGGGTGGGGGGCTTGGTCATGAAGATGATGGTGTCGTCGGTGACGGGGATTTCGTAGCGCCCATCGGCGTCCGTCTCGACGACGTCTATCCCGTTGGAAACGGCGATGCCTGCAAGACCGGGTTCATCGTTGTCGCGCTGGCCGTTGCCGTTGCGGTCTTCAAAGACAATGCCGGTGGCGACCTGGTCGGCCATGGATATACCCGACATGAGCAGGGCTGCGGTGATGAAGGCCGGGATGGTGAGGGGGAACTGGTGCTTCAGGTTCATGAATGGATGGCTCCGTGAATTCATTTTGATCATCGAAGGGGCGGGAAATGCCGTGTGCATCGCCCGCCCCCATTTGATTCATGTGTGGTGGTTATTAGTGAAACAGAACCCAGTCGGAAACGTCTGTTGCGGTCCCGTTCACGGCACCGGGAGATCCGATGGGGCCAAGGCTGGCGCGCCAGTTGAGGGGGTCGCTTTCGTCGAGGTTTGGCTCGATCAACTCGATGGTGCGGCCATTGCCGTCACCCGATCCGTCCGGGTTGAAGGTGATGATGGGCCAGGGTTCGGTGTTTGAGTAGTCAACCGCGGTGAAGGGTGTGTCGCTGAATCCCATGACGTTGGCGTGCTTGAGACGAAGTTCCACGCCGCCGTTGAGGAGCTGCCAGGAGCCCCACTGAAGCATGGGGGAGACGGTTCCCTCGCCGTAGAGGGCTTCCATGCCACCAATGTTCTGGACAAGGACCAGGTACCCGTTGGCGGCAATGGTCGTTCCCCAGGGGAAGGTGAAGTTGTTGTTGTCACTGCCACGGCTGAAGTTGAAGCCGGAAAGGTCGATCTCTTCGGATGTATTGTTATATAGCTCGACGAATTCCGCGCCGCCGCCATCGGGTCCGGTGGGGTTGTAGGCTATCTCGTTCATCACGACAATGCCCTTGCCGACCGGTGTGTTCTGAACGTGGAACATGAACCCGTTCGCGGGGGCGGAGAAGGGCTCGGTCTGGGAGACGCCGAAGTTGTTCGTGGCGTCAATGTACCAACGGATGGCCGTCTTGTCGTCGAAGGGTCCCACTTCGGCTGCCCAGGTGTTACCCGTGGTGTTGTTCATGGCGATGGACGTATATCCACTCCCCGTGTCGAGGAGCACGTTTGCGGCAGCAACCGTTCCTGCAGTGTCCGTGATGGTTGCGCTGATGGTGATTGTGTCGCTGGAGGTGGGGAACTCGATGTTGCGGGTTGCGTCGGCAATTTGCGGGGGAAGGGCTGTTTCACCGACAGTAAGCGTCGTGACGCCGGGAGT
>JAFIGB010000173.1 GCA_020831705.1 Candidatus Sumerlaeia bacterium
CCCTTGAGATCGATTCCCATCCCGAAAATGAGGCTTATCTGGAAGCAAAGGTTTCCAAGATGGGTCACCTGCTGAACGTGCGCAGGGGTGCCCTTGTTGATTCTCCGGGGATCTCGGCCACCCTTCCCCCTCCCCCGCCACCGGGAGTCAAACCATGCTACCCGGCTCGGATCATTGGACCTGAAACCAATCCGTAAGTAATTCCAAGGGGCTTCAGGAACCATCGGCACATTACAAAAAATCCGGCGACCACAAGGGCCGCCGGATTTTTTATTTCGTTACGATTTGGGGCTGGACGTGATTACGGCATGTCCAACTCGGTGATGGTCACGTTCTTGAAGATGATCGAACCATGGGTGCGTGTGTCGGCGGAGAAGACGTCCAGACCGAAGTACATGCTTTGTCCGACGGCTTCCTCGGGGAACTTCACGATGGTCGTGTAGGTCCTTCCGTCCGCAGTGGGACGGGCCGCAACCTGCTGCGTGTCAGGAACAACGCTGGTCACTGAGATGTAATCACCGGCGACGGCCTCATTTCCACGGGCAGCGATGGCACGGATACGGAAGATGTGGGCGAACTGGGTATCAGCGGCGTCTGTGGCGACGTTGACATCAATCCGGTAAAGCTTGTTGGACTGAATTTGGAAGTCGTTCAGACGGCCGGACCACCAGCCAAGGGGGAAGTTAAGGGCATCGGCGATATCGGCGGTGCGCTCTTCTTCGGGCAACCACTCGAATCCAACCACGAGGCCGCCTTCCTGGCTTGTGAAGCCCGTGGCGACGGGATTGGTGACGGGCTCAACGATGACGCCGGTCAGCCCACCTGTGTTCTCCGGACCAAAGGTCTCGTTATAGACCTCGGTTCCTTCACTGGGAACTTCGAGTTGCTGAATGTCAATACGGCGAAGGTCCACGTAGGTACCGTTGGCAGCACGTTCTCTCGCACCGGGTGTATGCACATTGAGTACGTCAAATCCGACAGCGAAACCCTCAAGCGTCTGGCCGCCGAACTCGATCGGGTCGATGACAAAGCCGGGGACGTAGGTGGCTGACTGCTGGGTTTTCACTTCATTGTTGGATGAAAGAAGGAAGGGTGCCTCATCGTCGGTCTCGTCAATCTCAACAACAACAGCGTAGGCGTTGTTTTGGGCGCGGAGGTTCATGCGGACGTACGGAGAATTGATCGGCTCGGGAGCGTTCGAGGAGAAATCAAAGCTGGTCAGAAGCATTGAACCTGCATCGGGAACGATATTCCCAAGAAGGCCAACCTGACCAAAGAGCGTGTCTGCGATTCTTCCCGGGTTGGGGTTACGGTCGTTGACCGTAACACGGTAGCCGCTGCCTGTCTGCTGGCCACCGAGACGGGATTCAGCTTCCGGGTTGAAGGGGATGATGACTTCAGCGAAGCCAAACCCATCGGGGATTTCTTCCCGACCGGTGAAGTCCACGTCCAGAAGCGGACCTGTTCCCGTGATGGTGATCGTGCCGTTGACAGCGTTCGGACGGCCCTGGTTGGGAGCTGCTCCACCGGGGACAATGGAGTCGCCCTGGCTGTTGGAAAGGCCGATCAAGCCGGTGATTTCATCGACGTCGAAGGTGTTGGCCAAGGTCAGGATGACGTCCTCACCGTCGGAGAGGCTCGAGGAAAGGTTAACAGAAAGCGTCGCAACGTGGGCATTGCCGGAGGTGCTGAAGGGGGCAATGGTGTTGTCGTCCGGATAAAGCACCGCCCGGTACTCACTGGAGCTGGGGGTGTTTTGATCGTAGATGTAGTTGTTCGTGATTCCCGGTGCCGTCCCTCTCACCCCTGAGATCCCGGTAACCTGTTCCGGGTCGAAACGCACGGTAAAGTTCAGTGCGGATGTATCCGTTGGCCCGCCACTGACGAACAGCTGGACGTCCACGGTCGATCCTGCTTCTGCGGTGACGTTTTCCAGAGAGAACGTCTGTGCTTGAGCCAACTGGCTAATGCCGCCGGCGGCCATCAATCCAGCAATGGCAAGAATGGTAAGCCCTCTAAAGCGCATGATGTTGAGGTCTCCTCAATGTCGGTCTTGCGGCGAGACCACTCCCCAAGGCAGGGTCGTTAGCCTAAGTTAAGGGTGGATTAACCGTGACGGTGCGTCAACACCCTTTCGCCACATTTTTGGAGCCGAATCTCAAACCCGGTCTCCCCTTGGTCTCCCTCCGAAATCTCCCCGTTTGCAACTTCTGAATGCAATTGATTTCGGTACGAACAGTGCCATTGTGGCCGCAGCCGGCTGAAACGCAAGCTGGAAACGCACCCCAGCCAATGTTTTTTTTCCAATGCAAACCAACATTCTGGAAGGTAACAACCACCCATGAAACTGAAAAAGCTCATTTCTGTCCTCGCCATCGCCTCTTGCGGGTTTGCACTTCTCCTCATTCCCGGCTGCGGCAACGGGCCGCTGCTCCGATCCGAGGATGGCATCACCGGAATTCCGGCGGGAGTTGCGCGGGAAAACCAGTCCCTTCGACCAAGACGTAATCCAGTGAGTATCGGCGACAGCATCCCCGAGTTTGTCCTTCTTGACCAAAGGGACCGTGAAGTAAGCACCAATGAATTGCGCATGGGGAAGGGTTCCGTCCTTCTTTTCATCCCCGGGGTGAATTCTCCCGATGCCCGGCCGGCCTACGATTGGGCCAGGCGCCATCAGCGGTTCCTCGATCAGCACGGCCTGGAGGTTCTCTTCATTACCCCCGATGATGTGGATGCAAATCTCCGTGTCGTTCAGGAGCGGGATCTTCGTATGGCCGTACTTTCTGATCCGGGTGGATGGGTTGCCATGGCCTTTGGCATCGTTCCCCAGGGTCGCCGATCTCCAAGGAACACCAACCTTTATCTGTTGGGTCCCGACGGTCGTGCCCACTACGCATCGACAACCCTGCCGGCGCCTTCCGAATTGGTCGTTGCCGCAACAACAACCCCCGGCAGACCCCGTACCCCGTTTTTCGATTTCTGAGTGGATTCCGGTCAGGGACCCACAAAGTCAGAATGCCCGGTCCTGAAGGAGGACCGGGCATTTTTGATTGAAGGGTTTTGAGCTTAGTTCTCGGGGGAGAAGAAATTGGAGACGTCGTCTGGATCAAGACCCCTGTTGGGTGCCGACCCTGTTTCGTTGTCCGCCCCCATCGAGATAATCTGGAAGGTGGAGGGATTAAAGTACGGGTTGGTGCTGAGACTGGGCATGTTGGCGGGAATCCGCGTGCCTCCCCGTGTTTCGTAATCCTTCGAGTTGATGTAGATGTAGGGCATGCCGAAGGGATCGAGGAAGGAAATCTGACCTGGCTGGACGGTCGTGCCCTCCAGTTCCGTCAACCGCCTTCCATCAAAGACGCCAAACTGGTTGTAGTCCCAGTCAAGGTAGGGGCCCTTCCAGCGGCGGCTCAAAGGTTCGTCGGGGTTGTTGTTCATCGAGGACATCAGGGCGACGCGCAGGTATCCGGAACCCTGGGCGATACCGGTGGTATTCAGGGAGTTGGGGGAAACAGTCGCCCCGCTTCCTGAAGGAGGAAATTGACCAGTGTCCACCTCATACTGGGTGATGGCAATTTCCAAGGTGCGAATTTCAGCACGAGCCTTCGCGTAACGGGACTTGATGACCTCGTTGCTGTAAACCCCGGCAGCGATGGTAGAAAGAATTGCCAGGATCGCCATGACGACGAGCAACTCGATCATTGTGACTGCCTTGTTGTTTTGCACCTTCATAGGTAGACCCGCTGATCCTTCGTAAGAGAGGAGGGTGTAATGCCTTCGGTCAAGTGAGTAGCTGCCGAATCAGAACGTGTCGAAGAAGGATTCGTTCAGCACACCAACAGAGAACTTGTAGTAGAGGTCGTCGCCCTGGAAGGCAGGGTTACCGAAGTAGCCTGTGTCGCCGTCGGGACCGTAGGAAACGATGGCGAAGCGATCAAAGCGGCCGGCATCGCGGGCGCCAGTTGTCATCGCAAGGTTCTGCATGCCGCTGCTTACCGTGAAGTTGGCCTGAACCGGTGTCCGAGTGTCCGTTCCGGTAATGCCGAAGGGTGAATAGACACGGTAGGGATTGCCCCAGGGATCAACAACGAAGTCTTCCCAAATGCGAACATTTGCAGTGGGGTTCGTGGGATCCTCGCCACCGTAACGAATGCGGGTGGGGTTGAGGAACGGACCCTGCCAGTTGGCGATCATCCGCTGAACGCGGGCGTTGCCGCTGTCGAGACGAAGCTGGGCGGCGCCGCGCTGATCCACCAGGGGGCGGCTGACATCAATAACGAACGCATCGTTAAGCTGCATGTTGTTGAAGTCGTCGCGATTGCCGGAAGGAGTTCCCAGGGCTGCGGAGGTATTCCCCGTGGTGTTGGGGATGTTGTTAAGGACGTGAATCGGAACCAGGAAGCCGTGGGTGATGGCCACGTGCTGCATTGCCTCGGCGATTTCACGAACTTCCACTTTTGCCACGGCGATCCTTGCACGCTGGAGCTGCTGGATGTAGACAGGCACCGCGATGGTGGCTAGCAGGGCGATGATGGCGAGAACAACGAGAAGCTCGGTCAGTGTGACGGCTCGCCTGTTTTTCAGAACATTCTTGTACATGAGGGGGAGTCCTCCGGATTGCATCCTGGTGCGTATCACTCAGGGTTAAGTGTGAGTCGTTTCCGCCGGGGAGTCAACCTGCTGCACCCCGTTTCCAACATTTTCCGCTAGAACTGCCGGAAAAAATCATCGCCACGCCCGAAAAAGCCCTCTGTCGAGGCTGCATCACCATTACCGGGCAATCCATTGGGGCCAAGGCTCAATACCGTCGGGCGATCAAAAACTGTCGCGTCGAAAGCCCCGCCAGGGCCGAAACCACCGGAGGCAAGGACGTTGACCGATTCCACCAGGGTTCCGTTGGGCTCAAGAATCATCCCACGGCCGGTGAAGAGGATATAGTCGTTACCCCAGGGATCGGTGGGGATCCCGGTCGGTTCGACCACGTTGTTATAGAGCATATTGTCACTTCGGAACGAGAGGTAGGGACCACCCCAGATACCGGTGGCGTCGTAGCGCGATTCGGCAGCAACCAGATTGACAATAATCGAGGCCCGGGTGCGGTTGGCAAAGTCACCGGTCCTGGGATCGATGAACAGGCTGTTATTCGTCGGGAACTGGTAGTAGGGCTGGGCAACACCGGGAAGGTAATTGGTGAGGCCGTCGGCGAATTCAATCGGTGTGTCACCACGATTAAAGCCAATGCCCCCGGAGCCGGTGATGTCGGCGTTGCCGAAGAGAAGGTCGTTGAGGGCAAAAAGCCGCACGTAATATCCGGTGTCGATGGCGACTCGCTGGAGTGCCTCGGACAGATTTTCCAGGTCCGCATTGGCGCGTGCAACACGTGCCTGCTCGGAACGGTTGGAGACGATGGGGATGAGCACGGCGACCAGGATGCCAATGATGATGATGGCAACGAGGAGCTCAATGATCGAGAACCCCTTCTGATTGGCACGGGCACGGTATTTATTGGTCAGCACGTTCATGTAGCCTTTCCGTCGTGTCTTCATCATGGGCTCGTTTAGAATCGGAATTCCAGGTCGTCGCCGGTGCCAAGAAGGCCACCCTGACGACGGAATGCATTGGCGGGAAGCCCGCCTCCGAATCCGGCCCGCTGGGCTGTCCCGCCGGGAAGGCCGTCGGGTCCGAGCGAATAAATGACCCGGTAGTTGTAAGCAGTTTCACCCTCGGGACCGAACAGAATGTAGGGTGACCCCCATGGGTCCAGAGGATACACGTCGAAGCCCTGGGTGCGAATCGTTCCTCCATTGCCAGCAGTCAGTTCAGGGAACTGGGCAAGCAGCTGACCAAGGGGCATCGTGTTGCGCATGGCAATGTATGGGCCCTTCCAGTTGGGGGCGACGGTGTTCTGGTAGGACGCCTGCGGATAAAAAGCGGGAATTTCACCGGCAAAGACAAACCGGGATGCCTGGGGGTTGACCGGGTCATTGAACCACCGTGTCCGCCCCGGCTGTGAGGGGTCGGGTGCGGTGCCGGTCAGGTTTGCATTGGGGCCCGCTTCCAGGTTGTTGAGGTCACTGAGCTGGGGGAGGTGGTTGCCGCCGGGAATATCCGCCTCCACGAGGAGGAGTGCCTTGACGAGACTTTGCAGTTCATCCTGGGCAGCAGCGATACGTGCTTCCTCGGCTCGTTGGCGGAAGATGGGGAGGATCAGAAGTGCCAGAATGGCAATAACCGAGGCGACCATGGCGATTTCCACGGCGGTAAATCCTCGTTTTTGCCTTGTATCCGGCCTGGATGCGCGCAGCGTCATTCTTGGCGGCTCCTTCAAGAGGGCATCCCGCAATTGCGGGCCTTAAAATTCAAAAACAATATCATCAGACGTGGGATCAGCGATCCCTGCAGGTGACGTAATACCACCGGCCCGCTGGGGCAGGGGAACACCATTGGCATTGGCAAATTGCGCCGACCAGATATTCGCCCGATCGCGGTTATACTGGTTCGGTGCAATCTGGCGGAATGTCGGCAGGCCCTTGTTGGTGTCGGGCACTTCCGTGTACAACCGGAGGTTTTCCATCGCCTCGATGTTAATGGGAACATCATCAGCGGCGATCGGCTCGCCACCCGGGTAACCATTGCGGCCGTAACTGACCACCGCATTGACGTAGTTCCCCTTGCGGGTCACGTTCACGCCGGTCACCTCGGAGACAAAGGCAAGAGTTGGGACATTGGATTCCACAACGCGGTCAAGCATGTAAACCACGTAGGGATTATTGTTCGGATCGGTGGGCCAACGCAGTCCCTGTGATGTATCAGGGCTGTTGGGGCCGGAGGTGGGCAGATCCGGAGAAAGCATGTAAGCGTAACCACCGCGCCCCTGAGCGAAGCCCCGGCGGGTGGCGGAAAGGGCAAAGTAAGGCCCCCTCCAGTCATTAACAATACGGTTGGCGGCCCGCTGACGAAGGCTCACCGCCAGTTCGGGGGACACGCCACCGATCAGTGTTTGCCGGCCATATACATCAAGGGATGAAAAGAAGGCGGCACCGGACCCGAATTCGTTTCCATAAAACTGAAGCCCCTCAAGGGATTCAGTGAGGAAGGAGAGCTTGGGGAAGATGCCGGTATCGATGTTGGCGAATTCCAGGGCGGTGGCGATTTGTCGTGCCTCGCCGATGGTGGCCTTGGTCTTGTTCGCTTCGAATTGCTCGCGAATGGCGAAGATGGCCAGGGAGCTGAATCCAGCGATCAGGACACCAACAATGATGATTTCCACGAGGGTGAAACCCTGGCGGCGGCGCTTGAATGTCTGGAAGGATCTGCTCATGGTCATCTGTTTGCCATTATGATGGGTGGGGGCTTGGCTGTCTCCCCGCGTCGAATTAAGGGTGGTGCCGGTGGGCCGTAACGTCAACCGCTCCCGACTGTTTTCCGGCGGTTAATTCGCAAACCGCCACCAAAGGAGTCCAGGCTGTTCCTTGTCCAGAGCGATAAGTGCCTGAACTTTTGCGCCTGTCCTGGTTACCCGCTGGGAATCCTCGGGAGAGAGGGCTTGTCCCTCAAGGAAAAAGGCGGCTGATCCGGTAGAGATTCGACGGAAAACCGGTCCGGCCTGTTGAAGTAGGGGGCCGGGGCGCTCGGGATCAATCCGTCCCCACACCCGCTCATCGACCAGAAGATCCGATGCCGTCCGCCAAAGAACCCACTCGGTGGAGCCACCACGGAGGAATTGATCCTCCAGCGCCGTACGGGCGGAGACCATTCTTTCGGCCTGAAGATCGGTAAAGCCCACCGCCCGCAGAACCGGTGTTGGGGCCGTATTGACATTGACCAGCCCGTGGCGTGTCCCCCGGGGAGTGACCCCAACGGCAGCCTTGGTAATCAATGCCTTGTCACGGGTGGGGGTAATGGTCTCGCCCTGGTTGCTTCTCGACGGCTTGCGATGGATCGCGGCGAGACCCTTCGCCAGATCCTCGCGGCCGGGACGCTCCAAGGGCTCCACCGTGAAGATATCAATGATCCGCGCATCGATGATCGTGGGATCATCGGCCAAAATCCGATGGGCAGGGTTCGATGAGTTCGGGCTGGCGGCAACGGGGAAGCCCCAACGGCGACCACGCTGTCCTCCAGGATTGGCGTACCCTGCAAAGATGTCAAAGAGCTCCATGACATCTGTGAAGGGGCCATCCTTTGGCATTTTGCGCAGACGCTCGGCCATCTCTGCCGTCAACTCACTGTCCAGATAGGCCAGCGAGAACGGGGTGGGCTTGGCGAGCCTTGATTCGTCGATAAAGAGATTATACCGCTGGTAGCTTTGAAAAACCTCGTTGGCGTCTGTCACCCGGTAGGTGAACTGATCGGCCAGATTTCCGCCATCGTCGTGAAGCTCAACAACATGGCGACCCGCTCCGTGGGGAAGGGAAAGCGCCGGGTGCTCAATGAGACGGCGGTGCGTCCCCTGGGGGACCATGTTGAAGATGTCATAGAAGGACCCGGTTCCGGGAACCTCGTCGCTGGCCTGGGGATCCTGGGTGTTGTCAAAATCATCGGTGACGATGAGAAACCCGCGGGAGGGAAGGACGCCGCGCAGGGGGTGGTTCTGGGCACCGGCCCGAACGGACCAGCCGTCGAGGACGATGGATTCGTCCCACGGGTTGTATATTTCAATGAATTGACCGTCGTTGCCCTGACTGGCGGGAGTGACTGAGTTGGGGTAAACTTCCGTGATGAAGGGAACCCGCTCCAGCCCGAGAACCACGCCCAGACCGGAACTGTCAGGAAGGGATGTCCTCCGCGAGTTTCCATCCCGGGCATCAACAATGTTGACGGCAAACTGGCGCAGGAGATTGTCTTCCTTGGCGCCTCCGTAAAGGGCACGGAGGGCCTCATGGATTTCCTCGGCGGTGGCACGGTTGATGTCCAGCGGGGAATGGCCCGCCAGCGCAGCCCGCGTCGACATGGTCGGTGTGGAGGTACTGTAAACGGTCAGGTAGGGCTCGAGAAGACCCACAACCTCGGGATTAAACCCATCGAGATAGGCTATTTCCGAGACTGCACTGAATCGACGTTCCCCATTCCGAGCGGGAAGCCGCAGGTCGGGTTCGTGGCGGGAACGGACATCGCGCCCCTCGAAGAAGGCCCTGAGTGCATCGGGGGAGCCCATTTCCTCAGGAACGTAGCTGTATTGCTGACGGCCAACGAAGGGGAACTCGCCTCGGGGACGGGAAACCGTGGAGTGGTTTTTCTCCGCTTCCTCCTCCCAAATCTGGGCCAGGGAACGGCCATGGAGGGGAACGAAGGAAGCCGGGAGCACGCGGGTTTCGGACTTTTCCCCGTTATCCCGGTGATTTACGATCCTGCGGGCAAGATCACCCGCCGAGGCGTTTACATTATGACGCGAGAAAACCTCGCTGAAAAGCCGCGCGAGAGTTTCCTGGTCCGCCGTGTTGATGTTGATGCGGGCCGAGGCGTCACTGAAGGTCACCAAAGAGGTGGGGGTACGGATGCCCTGGCGGTGAAGCTGGGCGGCAATTTGAGGGGTGGAGAAGTTTTCCCCGCCGGGGACATTCTTGCGCACCAGGTCCAGCATCTCCGGGTCGGTGGCGGCGATGGCAAAATCAAGGTGGCTGGCTGCATCCCCATTGAGGTTCAGGGAGGCCTGCTTGGTCAGCGCCTGAAGGGAGGAAACTCCGGAGGCACGCCCCTGAATCCCATCAGCAAAATTCTGGGAGGAAATAACTTCGAGTCGACTGGTGAATGTCAGGGTGGTCGCCACCAATACCAGAACGGAAAGCAGTGCCAGGACGATGAGGATTGTTGACCCCCGTTGTCGACGGGAGGGGGAAGAGTGACGGCGTATT
>JAFIGB010000184.1 GCA_020831705.1 Candidatus Sumerlaeia bacterium
GGAGACCAGGTTCGAGACGCAGGGAGGCATGGTCGCCCACGGAAACCCGCCCCCGTTCCGCCGAATGGCGGTCGAGCAGTTCGGGAACGGGGAAGGTCGGCATCCGGTGATCCTTAGCGGCGGGGACCACCGAGCGGCGACGCGATCGGCTCGGTGAAAATCTCGCGGCCAATATCCTCAAGCATCGGCTCCACGGCACCGGAGTACCAAAGGGCGTAACCGGTGACACCGATCTCCTCCAGCTGACGAAGCTGGCGCATGAGCGTTTCCTGTCCACGCTCGGCATCGAGACCATAAACAACCATGGCACCATCCCCGGCCCGCTCGCGAAGACGGCGGGTTTCCGCGGTCAGGTCGGGAAGGTACATCATCGGCATGGCAGCATCGAGATAACCCTGCTCCAGCCAGTGGTACCAGTCCTGGGCCTTTTCATCAACCAGGTAGGGAGGCATGACAGCGGCAGTGATTGGCTTGCCGGGATGGTTGGCGCGGATGCGGGCGGAAAGCTTCTCCATGAAACGATGGAGTTGCTCCTTGCGCCACTCATTGAAGCGGGCGGCGTTGTCGGTACCCCTTTCGAAAAGTTCCAGCGGGGCGCCCATTTCCTCAAGATAAAGCTCCTGGCAATGGGGGCAGAAGCAATGATCATCAGTGGTGTAACGAATGCGGTCGAGGTTGAGACCATCGAAGGGATGGATCCGCATTGTTTCATCCATGATATCGATGAGGATCTCGTGAGACTTCGGATTGGTGGGGCAAAGGGAGTAGAAATCACCCCAGTTCACATTGTGGAGGTACTTGTTTCCCCGGGCATCAAGGGAGATCAGCTCGGGGTGGGCATCGAGAATCGGGCCCATGCTTTCGTCCTCGTTGGCGTCGGGGGTCCAGTAGGCGTAAAATCCATATTCCATCCATGCCTCGGCGCGCATTCCCCGCTCCTGAATGGCAGGAACAAGCCAGGAGATAATCTCGGCATCGTGCGCGGCCATTTCCGGCCACTGGGGAAGGGTCTCGCTGCCGGCGATGGTCGTGAAACCACGGAGCTGGATGTTGACGTAAACGGCGTTGAGGTTTGCGGCCTGGAATTTGTCGAGGAGCGCCTCGAGTTCGGCCCTTGGCTTGAGCATCTCGTTTTTGCTCAACCAGACCCCGCGTTCCTGGGTGCGGACCGGTTCGGCGCTGCTGCCAGCGAAGGGGAGGTGGCTGCACCCGGAGGCGACAATGAGGAGGACGAAAAGTGTAAGTAACCGTGCCATTCGTTTATTAGCCCTTTAAGAAAATAGGAAAGTATGGGAGGTCCACTCCCCTTCCAGAGGGAAAACCCACCACGGTCCATGGCGCGGTGCAAGGAGAACCCTTCAGGATTCGCCTGACGTTGTCTCGGGGACCGGGGTGTGAAAACGGGGGATGATCCGCGAGGAACTTTGTGTCGAGGAGCCATCCCGTGGAAGACGAATGGTGAAGCGAATCTCGCCCGAGCCCGATTCCAGCTCAAGGGTTCCGCCATTCATGTTGATCGCCTGGTAGGCAATCGGCACGCCCAGGCCTGTTCCTTCGGCCTTCGATGTATAGAACGGCTCGAAGATCCGCTCGCGAACGGATTCATCCAACGGGGCACCGGGATTTGAGATAATAATACGCACCGGCCGATTCCCGCCGACTTCGTATTCCGATTCAATACGAACGGGGCCGCGGCCGATTTCCTGACAATGCTGAAAGGCATTTAAAATAAGATTGAGAAAGGCCTGACGAAGCCTGTCTGCCTGATAATATCCCCGGGGGATGTTTGGTTCCAGACGGAATTCAACTCCCACCGCCGCTGCCCCTTCGGGGAGGCAGTATTTTCCCGATTCTGCCGCCTCGCGGAGAAGTACATTGAGATCAACATCCTCAAAGGGGGTTTCACCGGTCTGGGCGAAGTCCATAATTCCGGCGATCAACTTGTCCAGTCGGTCAACCTCGCGGAGGATCCGCTCGTGGTAACCGGGACCACGATCGGACTTTTCATCATTCTTGTCCTCCATTTCATGAAGAAGCTGGGCCATTCCCCGGATGGAGGCGAGGGGGTTTCGGATTTCATGGGCGATCCCCGTCGCGAGGGTACCAATCGCCGCCAGTCGGTCTGCCCGCTGGATCTGGTCGTAAAAATTATAGATGCCCGAGATGTCCCGAAGGGTGACGAGGATCCGCTCCCCCTGGTCCTTGCCGACCGATTCAAGGAGCACCGAGCTGACAAGGAATCGCGCCTGCTGCCTTCCCTCCGAACCGCGGACGGCCACCGGATTGCTCAAAGGCTCGGCGACATTTGCCCCCTTTACCAGGCGGTCCAGTGTCTCAAGAAGCCGCGGGTTTCGTTGGATAATCGGGATTTGGGAGGAGGGATCCATCAACGACTTGCCAATGAGGATCTGCGGCGCGACCCCGAGAAGACGACGTGCCGAATCATCCGCGGAGATCACAATTCCCGAGCGGTCCACGATCAGGTGGGCGCCCCCGAAGGAATCCCTCAGTTGGCGGTCGCGTTCCTGGAACAGATGGTCGAGCTGCTCGACCATGCGGTTGAAGGTACTCCCCAGCTGGCCGAACTCGCCGAGGGGAATGGGTTCGAGCTTCGTCGAGAAGTCCCCCGTGGCGATGGCCTCCATGGTCCCCATCATTTCCCGGATCGGCCGCGTGATCTGCACCGCCAGCACGTACCCCACCAAACTCCCCACCAGCGAAACAACGAGGGAAAGGAACAGGATGAAGATCGCCGCGCGCTCCAGGGCGTCGCGGGTATCGGTGGAAACAAGGGGGCGCTGGGAAAGCGCATTGAGATAGACATATAGAAGGGCACCCATCCCGAGGACGATGAGAAGAAAGAGGACGGGAATGGATACAATGAGGCGTACGGATTGATCACGCGCCTGATCCAACCGGGGGTAATACGGTTCCTCCCCGGTTGCGCGACCGGAGTCCGGGGGGACAGGAGTTTCGTGGGCTTCGTTCGCCATGCTGAAGAAGGAAAACCACAGGAGTGCTAGCCTCCGCAAGGGAGACCATGGGGAAAAGATGGCACGGCATGGAAAAGAGGGGGGGGAATGCGGGAAATTACGGACCGGTTGCAGCGCCCCAGGGGACGGGGTGGCGGCAGGCACCACCCGCGGTCATGAACCTAAAAATCGCCCCGGCACAAGGCCGGGGCGGTTGGGAGTGATTGGGTTTTGGTGTTTATGTGGCCGTTGATCAGTCAACAAGCGTACGACGGGAGCGGCGCAGGAAGGCGGGCTTTTCGAGGTTCGCCTCATCGGCTTCCTCAAAGGAGCCAAAGGTGGAAACCTGCGGGGCCGGTTCATCGGCGTTCGACTTGGGAGAGACTTCCACCCGGCGGGGTTCCGCGGGGCGAACAAGTGAGGAGGCCGATCCTCCGTTGGGAATGGGCGAGCTGTGTGCCACGCGAATGGGACGCTCTTCATCGCCCTGCTTCTGTCCACCGTTGGTGGGCTGATTTCCCTGGGTGCTCATCAGTGCTTCGAGGGTCTTGCGAAGACTTCCCCCCGATTCCCCCCCATTGCTGCTGGGGGCTGCAGGCTTGGGAGCAGCGGCGACTGGTGCCGGAGCTGCCGGGGCAGCGGTGGGAACGGAGACTGCCGGTGGCGGGGATGCCACGGGAGCTTCCGGAGCAGCCTGGGCAACAGGAACAGCGGGCGCCGGTGCCGGTGCGGGAGCAGCCTGGCGGGGTGCCGCCGCGGGATATTCCTTGGTGGAGGATCCCTCGAAGCGCTCGCGGTTGGTCTGCTCGTCAAAGCCGGTGGCAATGATGGTGATGCGGATTTCGTCGGTGAGGCTTTCGTCGACAACGGCACCGAAAATGATTTCAGCGTCGGGATCAACAGCAGCGTGGACCATCTGGCTGGCCTCGCTGACCTCGGAAAGCGTCAGGTCGGTTCCACCGGTCACGCAGATCAGCACGCCCGTGGCGCCATCGATGACAATCTTGTCAAGCAACGGCGAATTGGTCGCCTTCTTGACGGCTTCCTGGGCGCGGTTTTCACCCTTGCCAACGCCAACGCCCATGACAGCACCGCCGCGGCCACCCATGATGGTGACGACGTCGTTGAAGTCCACGTTGATCAGGCCGGGTGTTGCGACGAGATCGCTGATGGAAGTAACAGCCTGGGCAAGAACCTTGTCGGCAACCTGGAAGGCATCCTTGATGGGAACCTTGGGGCCGACAACGTCGAGGAGGCGTTCGTTGTTAATGACGATGGTGGTGTCACTGGCGTCACGAAGCTTGCCAAGGCCGGCCTCCGCACTCTTCATGCGGCGGGGGCCTTCAAACTTGAAGGGCTTGGTGACGATGGCAACGGTGAGGATGCCGAGCTCGCGGGCGATATCCGCAATGACGGACGCACCGCCGGTTCCGGTACCACCACCAAGGCCTGCAGTGACGAAGCAGATGTCGGCGCCCTGGAGCACCTCGATCATTTCTTCCTTGGCGTCTGCCATGCACTTCTCACCAAGGTCGGGAGAAGCACCGCAGCCGCGGCCTTGCGTCAGTTGGGCACCGATTTGAATGCGATTGGGACACTTGCAGCGCTTGAGGGCCTGCAAGTCTGAGTTGACGACGTAAAATTCGACGTTTTGAAGGCCCATGTCGTACATGGAGTCAACGGCGTTACAACCGCCACCTCCAACTCCTACGACTTTAATACGGGCGAATCCGGCTGGCTCATGATCGAGCACAAAATCAGGCATGGGAAATGTCCTCCTGCGGGAGCGGGTCTCAGAGCAACTAAAGGAACGGGAACTGGAGCGGCCTGGAGGAATCCCCACAGCGATGAGGAAAGTTTGCGTCCAACAGGCTTCGCTTGTTACCGCACGATCCCGGGAACACTGTCAAGACACTTGATGCATTTGATGTCACTTTTTTTTCCCGCGCCAAAAAACATGTCAATACACACGCCCACCGATCGGTACTTCACGCTCCGGAGCCAGCAGCACCACGCCCTCCTCCCCGGAGGGAACACCCAGCACGAGAACCTCCGAGCGAAAACCCGCAATTCGCCGCGGTGGGAAGTTCACCACCGCCACAATGAGCCGCCCCACAAGGTCCCCGGCGGTATAGACATCGGTCAGCTGGGCACTGGACTGGCGCTTGCCGATTTCGGGGCCGAAGTCGATCCACAACTTATAGGCGGGCTTGCGGGCCTCGGGGAATTCCTCCACGCGGGCGATCCGCCCCACGCGAATATCCACCCTGAAAAAGTCTTCCGGCGGAACTGTTTCCTGCATCATGGGCGCGTGTCTCCATTCCCAATATCCATGCACTCCGAAGTAGTCCCCTCCCCCGGATGCCTGTCAAGGCCCCCTTCGACCTTGCGTGGCTGCAACCAGTTGGATAGCGTTTTCCGGCATGACCCACCACCTTCCCGGCTTCCGGAAGGGCCTGTTGAGATCATCAGGAGCATATCATGGACGGATTGACCCATCTTGCCGTTGCATCGGGCGGTGTTGTGGAGCTTGCCGCCGCGATGATGATCATGGGGATTGTTCTCCTCGTCGGCCGCATGATCAGAAAAAACTGCAAACCCATTCAGGCGCTTTTTCTCCCCACCTCGGTTGTTGCCGGGGTGATTGCCATGTTGATTGGCCCCCAGGTGTTGGGGCCGCTCGCCGGACGATACCTTGGCGAGGAGCACCCCCTTGCCGACGGCATCATTCCCCAATGGGCCATGGACGCATGGAGCGAACTCCCCAAGGTACTGATCTCGGTGGTTTTCGCGGGATTGCTCATGGGCAAGATCCTTCCCTCGGTGCGGGAAATCTGGAAGAAGTCGGGCCCCCAGGTTCTATTCGGCTATACATTGGCATTTGGGCAATATGCCCTCGGATTCACCCTCGTCATCTTCATCCTGACGCCCTTTTTCGGGTTGGATGAAAAGGCCGGCGCTCTCATGGAGATTGCCTTCACGGGCGGCCATGGCACGGCAGCCGGGTTAAGCGCGACCTTCGAGCAGGTGGGCTTCGAGGAGGGGCGCGATCTCGCCCTCGGCCTCGCCACCGTCGGTGTTGTTTTTGGCGTGATCATGGGGACATTGTTCGTCAATATCGGTGTGCGCTCCTCGAAAATCATCGTTGCCCGCCAGGAACCGACCCGGCCCGAGGAGGATTTCGACATCGACCAGATCCACCGCAATGATCAGGAGGAGGCGCCCCCATCAGATGATGCCGAGGATGATCCCCTTTCCCAGCACCTTGCGCTGATCGCCGTCGCCATTGCCATTGGGTGGCTGTTGAAGCAATGCCTTGTCCTTCTTGAGAAACTGACCTGGGGGCGATGGGCCGAGGTGGAACTCATGCCCCTGATTCCCCTTTTTCCCCTGGCCATGATCGGAGGGGTCATCCTGCAGTTGATCCTCGTCATGATGCGGCGGGAGAGACTGATAGACAGGCGGGTCATCAACCGTATATGCGGCGCATCCCTCGACATTATCATCGTAGCGGCAATGGCGACCATCTCCCTGGAAGTCCTTGGGGGAAACATCGTTCCCTTCCTCCTCTTTTCACTGGTTGCCTTCGGTTGGCTCATCTTCTCCTTTTGGGTTCTTGCCCCGCGGATGATGCCCGACCGCTGGTTTGAGCGCGCCCTCGGCGATGTTGGTCAGTCGAGTGGCATGGCGGTAACCGGACTCCTCCTCATGCGTATTGCCGACCCGAAAAATCGCAGTGGCGCCATTGAGGGTTTCGGCTACAAGCAGCTCCTTTTTGAGCCGTTCGTCGGTGGCGGGCTGATTACGGCGTTGTCGGTTCCTTTCACGGTGCAGTTTGGCGCCGTGCCCATGCTCATTGCCTCACTTGTCCTCACGATTATATTCCTGACCTGTGGGCTTGTGATGGGTCGGAACCTGAGGTCCGCCTGATGAAAATGCCCGGGAAGTTAATTTATGAGTTCCCCAAGTCCGACCGTTGCTTCAGTCTACTCGATCTTTGGTTTGCCAGGAAGGACAACCCCGTCTGGGTCTATTCATCGCCCCTGCGATCACGTCTCATGGTCAAGGTTTCCCTTCTGATCCTTTGGGCGATTATTGCCGCCATGGTTGCCCTGTCCATGGCATCAAATATCGGCTGGATCCGCCATGACGACCTGACGGGGCTTCAGATAATTTTTCTCCTCACCTCCATTTTCATCATCCTGCCAACGGGTTTCCATGACATGGTTGTGCTGCGTACTCCCAACCAGCTGGAGGAACTGTATCTCACCCGTCTGTCACGCCCCGAGGTGGCCTTTGGGTCCATTGGCCCCGCGATGGTTCACCTCACTGTGATGGCAGCTGTCATTGGCGCCAATTTCAGCATTTGGTTGTATATTGGTTTTAAGGATGCTGCTCTCTTTTATTACCTGTTACTGGGCATCGCCTTCCTCCTTTTTTGTGTCAATTACCTCCTGAAAATTCTCCGAATTTGGTTTGCATTCCGGCGTTTTCGTTTCATGGCAATCTTCCTTGCTCCCCTGACACTTGTTTTCGATTTCTTTGTCTTCTCCCTTGTCTTCGCCCTTCTGGAAATCCAATTTATGTCAGTGGCCATGATGCTTCCTGCCCTCATCATCGCCCTGCTTCTTCTCATTCCATGGAATGGATACCTGGCCAAGGATTGGCTCGTCTCCCTCTATTACAAGGAATTCGATGACACCCGGGTTCTGAGTATGATGTTTGGGAAAATACATCGATACAAGGAGACGACCAATGACTGAGGGATTCGACTCCGAAAAGGTCACCAAGCTGTTTGCCAGCACCGGAGCGGCGTTTCCCCTCGTTGATGATCCATGGGCCGCCCTTGCCCATGGCCTGCGCCTGGAAAGACTGGAACTCGCCGATCTCCTGGAAAAACTCGCCGATCTCGGAGTCCTCGCTGGCATTCGCGGCGAACCCAACCCCACCCGACCCGGTGCCAATGAGGCCCTGTATCCTTCCTGCCCCGATGGCTGCATTGTACGCTGGAAGGGCGCACTCGACGACGGGGAGGAAATCCTCAGTCTATACAGCGCCGACAAGTTCACCTTCGGGGATTCCTCGCATCGCATGACCAAGTGCGGCTTCAGCGGCGAGATGATCTCCGGCCAGGTGACCAGTCTCCTTGCCGCCGAGACGGACAGAACCGTGCGCGTCCCCGAGGAACCACCCGAAGCGGAACCCCTTCGAAACGAATATACATCCATGGTCGCCCATTTTCTGGTTCCCCGACGCCTCGCCCCCCGTCAGCCCTTCTGGGAGTGGGTGGGTGAACAGGTGGGTCTTTCCCCGTCGGAGGCCCGTGAAGGCGCCCGCAATGGTGTCCTTTCCCGGCACTGGAGAAGGTTTTCCCTCGTCTATCATCCCTCGGCTGCCGGCCTGGCAGGAATCGGCATGGCCGAATGGCGGTTCCCCGGAAAAAAGGATGCCCAACAGGCCGCCGCTGCGCTGGCCTCCATCCGTGGCACCGCCGAGGTTGCCGTTCGTCCCGGAAACCCCGATGGCGCCCGGGTCACGGCCCTGTTCGTTGGCAAACAGGAAGGCGAAGGCGAGATGGCCGCACGCACCGTCGCCACACAATGGGGGCTGGAGATGTCAAAGTGGAGGAACTTCAGCGAGCTGCGAATTCCCGACGTACCGTTGGATCCTGTATAGACATGGCGACCTGCCACGTTGGAGGATCAATGGTGATCCCTTGACGGCGGGGGATAACGCTCAAGAAGTTCCAACCATTGTCCACGATCATGGCGCAGAATCATGTGAAGGGACTGGTGGGGGAAATCGATACCCGGTTGTGAGCGCACAAAATAATCCACGGGCGGGCGAAGGCGACTTCGATCATCAATAAGGACGAACACATGGTCGGCATCCATGGGGTCCGTTGTGTATTGCTCGTGGATATCCACCCAGTAGAAGAGATATATCCAGGCAACATCCAATCCCGCGCCCCTGCGTCGGCCATCCTGGGCCAGATGGAAGGATTCCTCCCCCATCGATGTGGCAATGGCGAGGACGACCTCCTTGCGTTCATCCAGCGGGATACTTGTACCAAGCCCATTGGCAATGGCCCGCCGGGTTTCCAGCACATTCGCCATGGACACGACGACCCACAGCAGGAGCAGCATCACAATGCAGGGTCGCCAGTATCTCCTTCGCCAAAAACCTGCAATACCCCACGCCGCCATGATTGCCACGGGAAACAGCGCCGGGAGATGGTAGGCGGGCACGGATCCGGTCATCAACATCCCGAAAAAGACCAGGCTCAGGCTGGCCGGAAAAAACATCACCAAAACCGGTGTGATGCGGCGGTCGTCGCCATGCCATCGCCTGACCGTGATCATGGCAAAAAAGTGGATGGCGGCCCCAAGGAAGGTGAGGGCAAGAAGTGTCTGCCCCAACCCGATGACACCGGCAAGGGGTGTCAACATCCACGGGCGAAAGTCCCCCAAAAGGTCATTCGTCCAGAAATCCCCCAGGACCAGCGCCCATGCCATGAAGGGGAAAACGGGCAGGCCGAGATCCGCCGAGGTGGGTGCATATAATATAAGACCGACAATGATCCGAAGGTCGTGAAACCCCTGGCGTATATCATGAATCAACCAGGGGAGGTATATCAGAAACACCCCGGCGATCCCGACAACAACAGCCCACCACCAACGGGGTGGACGCCCACTGAGAAGAACCGCACCGCCCGCAAACCAAAGGAGCGCACCCGACAGGTGCACCGACTGGGCGGCTCCCGCGGCGAGGAAGGAAATGGCAAGGGGAAGCCATCGCCTCCGCCGCCATGCGAGGAGGGCCGTATAGACAGCAACGGCCGCAAAAAAGACCTGAAGATCGTGACCCCACAATCGCCTGCAGTGCTCGATGGCGTTGGGGGAAAAGGCAATGAGAAGCGCCGCCGTCCATGCCGCCGGACGTCCTGCCAACAACATTCCCGACCGCCACGCGAGATAGACAGCGGAGGTTCCCAGCGTTGCCAGGAAGAGAGCGGGAACAACAGGGTCCCGGCTGATGGCGAAGAAGGGGGCGAGGAGATAAAGAAGGAGGGGGGGATTCTGGAACCCGAAACTGGTGCGAATGCCAGCAAGGGGGAAATTCCGCCCATGGGCAATCTGGGTGGCAATGGCCGAGGCGGTGGCCTCGTCTATCTGGAAGGCGACCAGACCGAGGTCGGAAGCCCGCAACACGAAGGCAACAATGAGGAGGAGAAATAGGAGCATCCGCTCCCGCATCGCTTGTCTGTCGGGGTTCAAGCCCATCGTGGCCCATCAGTGGAATTGGAAAAATCCCCCGGGGCGGATGCCACCGGGGGATTTTTGAACTTCAAGGTGTTGTGTTCCTGCCGGAGGATCAGTCGTTCAACTGAAGCCAGTTGGAAACGGAGGTGAACTCGTCGAGGATCACGTCATCAAAGTTGAGGTACTCGGGGCCAACGGCGCCAATCCCTGTGAGGGGAATGTCACCACCGGGGGTGCCGATGTCGGCAAAGACGAAGGATGTCGTGGAGCCGGGCAGGTTGGAAATGACCACGTTCTCGAAGAAGTCTTCGAGGCTTTCAACACCGATGGCATCGCCATCAAGAATGAAGGTGATGTCGGCAACGACAGCCTTTTCGGACTGGGGTGCGGGGGCAGGGACTGCAGTGACGGTGTTGTAGATGTTTTCCTCGCTGGAACCGCAACCGATTCCGGACAGGTCAACAGATGTCTGGTAAAGGGCGGTCAGGCCGATCCATGTCTTGCCAGCGGGAGCGCCGGAGACGGGGAAGGCAGCCTTGACACCGGAATCCCAGCGCATGGCGTTGATGATGTCGCGGTCGGCGGCATCCGTTGCGCAGGGGTAGGCATCCTGGAGAAGACGGAAGTTATTGAGGAGCTGGTTGGGAGTTGTGTTGTCGCTGAGGGTACCAACATTGGCATCGCTGGGGTTGAGGATGTTGATGTTGGTGAAAATGTCACCGCCGCCATCGGCTTCGGTGGTGTTTTCGTTGACGAATTCCTCATTAAGCTCAATGAGGAGGTTGAATCCTGCGAGGATCACGGTATCGGAGGTTGGTGCAACGTCGCCTTCCATGTAAATACGCAGGGTCAGGTTGTCCTGTGCATCACCAACGGTGGGGTTACCTTTTACCCATTGGGCGGTAAGTGTGGGGGTGGTGACTTGTGCAAACAGGGTGTGGGGGAGTACGAGTAGGGTCAGAAGAAACCCCAAGAGAATAACCTTCAATTTCATCGAAACAGTCCTTTCGCCACTATAAGGATTTTGACTTCACCATTGCAGGGAAGCAGTCATTTGATTTGCCCGGTGCATAAGTGTGGGCGTTCATAATGACCTAAACAGGATAGGGGAATTTCCTCCTAGGAGTCAATGGCGGAAATTGGGTGCAGGGGTGTTTTCTTTTTCTCCATTACAACGCTGATGAAAAATCATACTCATAGGGGTCGTTTTCCCACTTCCTCCCTTGAGTCCCCACCGCTGAAGCCACAAAATTTGACTCCCATGTCGCGATTCTCCATCATCATCGTCAGCCTTAACGGCAAACACCGCCTCGATCTTCCCCTTGGGAGGCTCTTTGCCACCAAGACCCCGCCCCACGAGGTCATTGTCGTCGACAATGGCAGTACCGATGGGACGAGCGACCATATCCGCAGCCAGTGGCCGCAGGTAAAACTCATTCGAAGCCCAAGAAATCTTGGGTTTGCAGGGGGGAATAATCTGGGAATTTCTGAAGCGACCGGGGAAGTGCTCGTCCTGCTGAACGATGACACCGAGCCGGAACCGGGGTGGCTGGAGGCCCTGGAGGAGGCCTTTTACCGAAACCCCCGCCTTGGCATCGGCGGTTGCCAGTTGATCTACCCCGGCGATGGTGGCCGGGTTCAGCACTTGGGCGGGATTGTTCATCTCAACGGGCTTACCGATCACATCGGATGGGGGGGCGAGGCGATTGGAGACCACCCACCAGTGATTCCCGGTGATTATGTCACCGGGGCCGCCATGGCGATCCGCCGCGAGGTGATGATGGAGATCGGCCTGCTCGACCCGGGTTTCTGGCCGATTTATTTCGAGGAGGTGGATTATTGCTTCCGCGCCCGACGCCGGGGCTGGGAATCGGCAACGGTCACCGCCTCGAAGGTTATTCATCACGAAAGCCAGACCACGGGGCGAATGAGCCGGGGGTTCCTTGAAAAATATCACCGCAACAGGGTCCGCTTCCTCCTGAAAAACCGGTCATTGATGCAATGGCCCGCCACCATCAGAGCGGAACTTCGCTGGCTTGTGGCCAACCGCCCGTGGAATGATCTGGTCCCATGTGCAAAGGCATGGGCCTGGGCACCCGTCCATGTTCTTGATCTCGCCCTTGCCGCACGACGGGAAGAGCCCCGGAGGAGGAAAATACCCTGATGGCAAGGATCTTCGTCCTGGGAACGGGACCGCTTCTGGAAACAGGATCAAAAATCATGAGTGGCCAGTGCCTCCGAACGTGGCACTTCTGCAAGCCACTGCTGGACGATGGCCACGAGGTCCGACTGATCACGGTTCCCATCCCCGGAACGACCGGCAAACCGGGTGACCCGTTGGAGATTCCCGCCAGTTATGAAAACTTCGATCACGGCGCCCTTACCCATAATGACGAGGGAACACTCCTCCCCTACCTGAAGGAGGCCATTGACCAGTTTCAGCCGGATGCCCTTCTCGGGATCAATGCCTGGCCGGCGTTTCTCCTCGCCTCACTGGGAACGGCCATCCCCTTCTGGGCGGATCTCAACGGCTGGACCATGGCGGAGGGCCTCGCCAGGGGTGCCGTCCTCGGGGATGACGGCGACTTCGCGCATTTCTGGCGTCTGGAGGCCCGCACCATCCACGCCGCCCACCGCTTTTCGACCGTCACATCCCGACAACTTTATGCCCTTCAGGGGGAAATGGCCATGCTTGGGGCCATCGACCGCCATCGCGTTGCGACGCCCATCGGCGAGGTCATCCCCAATGCCGTTCACCCCCTGTTCGCGAAATTGGAGCGGAAGGACTCCCTTCCCGAGTGGCTCGACCTTCCCGCAAGCGCACGGGTCTGCCTTTGGTCGGGAGGATTCAACTCATGGACCGATGTCCCCGGCCTGGTTCTCGGGCTGGAGATGCTTTGTGCCCGGGATCCCGATTTTCACCTCGTCTGTACCGGCGGCGCTGTCCACGGCCACGACGAGAAAACCTGGGAGGATTTTCAAACCGCCGTTGCCTCCTCCCTTCCACCGGGGAAGGTTCACCTCCTTGGCTGGATCGAATTGGAAAAGGTTCTGGAACTTCACCAATCCGTCCACCTGGGAATCAATATCGATGGCGACAACCTGGAAACCCGGTTTGGTGCACGGAACAGACTGACGAACATGATGGGGGCGGGCCTCCCGGTTCTCACGACACGGGGAACGGAAATCGCCGAATGGATCGAGCACCGCGACCTCGGGGTGGTGATTCCCGCCGGTGATCCCGCAGTACTCGCGGATTCAATGTTCCAGGCCATGCACGACCGTGAACGTGTCCACGCCAGGGCAGTGACCGCCCGGAAGGTTGTCCTTGAGGAATTTTTGGCTGCAAACACCATGGCACCGGTACTTGAGTGGGCACGCAATCCCCCACCGATCATCAACCGGGACGGCGACACCCCCCAGAATCGTCTCGCCATGTGGGTCTCCAGCCAATGTGAACACCCCCGACCAGAATTTCTGAACGGTGGCAGTCCATCACCACACCGCTCCCTCCCCGACCGCATCCTCGGTAAACTGAAAGGTTATCTGAAGACATGACCATCCTGCCGCTCCCCAGAATTCTCCCCCTCATTGGAACCCTCCTGCTGCTTATCAGTTTCGTTTCCTCCACGGCAAACGCTTCTCCCCGGGGGATCAATGAAGCCCACTGGCGGGGAACCGGCACCGTCATGGCAACCATGGGGGACCTCCAGGCAACCGACAATGATCTCTTTCTTTATTCGATCCTCCTCGGAGGAGTTCCGCCCGCCCTCGTCATGGATTGGAAAAATCAGGATCCCGCCCAGCAGGAGATCCTTCGTGAATTCACAAGGCAATACTTTCAAACCCTCATTGCTGCCGAATTTATCAGGGAGGGACGCAGTCAGACGGCCACGGAGATGGATTTCGCCAACCGGGTTTCCCGACTCATGGCGGCACCGGCAGCGCAGGTTCTTTGGGCTGACCAGGTGGTTCGCAACAAGATCCGCCTCTTTCCCGAGGATGTCCTCCATCGCTACAAAATGCTGATCCAACAGGACTCCGCGGACGACGTCGTCAACATTATCAGACTTCAAATCCCCTACGCTTCTGACGCCCCACTTGAGGAACGAAACAGGGCCGCAAACAGGGCGCGGGAACTTCGGGCGAAGGCCATTCAATCCGGGGGACTTGCTGTCATCCTCCGTGAGGATCCCACATTGAGACCCCAGGGCATCGAAGGCCCCGAGGAGGTCCGGCGACGGGATGATCGCTTCGACAATCAGGTTCGTGCGGAGGCATTCCGGTTGGGTGTCTCGCAAATCAGCAATGTCATTCGGACCCCGCGGGGAGCGTTTCTCATCGAAGTCATCGACCGGGGGCGTGCCGAGGTTCCGACCCTTGAACAGGTCCGGTCGAATCTGGAAAGGGACCTGAAGCGGGCCTTCCTTCCCCAACAGTTCAATTATCAATTGGCAAAAATCCGCCCGACCTACTTCCCCACCAATCGCGGGAATCTCTATCAATTCATGCCCGACGACGCCGACATCATGCGTGTTGGGCGATTTGCCATCACCCTGGACGAATTCAAGCGTCTCCATCCCGAATTTGCCCCCAAAAACGGGCGATTCAACGTCTGGGCCGTTGAGGAACACATCAACAATCTCATTGATGGGGAGGTGATCACCCAGGAACTTCAAAAGGAGGGGCTCACCCGCGATCCCTTCTACACGGAGGCCCTGAGAATGGCGGAAAAACTTTTTCTCTCCTACGACTGGATTCAATCCCGCCGCGCCACCCTCACGGTATCGGATGAGGAACTCGCTGAATTTCTCCCCACATGGATGGAGGATAACCAGCCGGGAACACAGAAGAACATCTGGCGCCTCGAAATCGAAGTGCTCGAATCTGCGGGTGCCCTGGAGGAAAGTGAGCGCGACGCAAAAAGACTGCTGATGGAAAGCTACCTGAACTTCATGGTCCAGGAGGACACCGATCAAATCACCGCCCGCGCCGAAGTCGCCGGCCACGTTGTCATCCGCAATCCCCAGCAGGTCATCGACGGAATCACCCCCCCGAGGGATGACCGCTTTCGAATCAACTTTCGGCGCCTTGGTGTGATGGACCGCCGCCAGGCCACAAGTACCATCCAGACGCCCTGGGAAAATCTTCAGGTGGGAAGCTTCACCCTCCCGAGAATGCAGTCCTCCACCACCATGGCAAGTTATTATGTTTCGGAAGAAGTTGCCGATCCAGCCATTTCGCCCGATGATTTCCGGGAGGATGCCCGCACCGCCCTGGTGGAGACGCTTTCCCTTCAACCACTGAAGGAGAAACTGAACGAAGCGATGGAGCGCGACGAAATTATATTTCATGCTGCGATTGCGCCGTGACGTGTGCAGGCCCTGAATACCGCCAGGTACGGTGAGGAACCAAGGGAGGTTCGGGGTGCCGAAGGTAGGATTAAAAAAAATAGCTGTATATTCAGTGGCCTCAGTATTCGGGGTCTGCATTGTATTGCTGGCCGGATATACATGGAACGTCCATCGTTTCCAGAAATGGTCTTTCAAGGA
>JAFIGB010000203.1 GCA_020831705.1 Candidatus Sumerlaeia bacterium
CCTGAAATCGGTGGTATCCAAGATCAAAGGTGTGTCCACGGAATGCACGGAGGAACACGGATATGATGGGAGCGTGGTTGTGTCTATCCATGTAATGAGGGTTTGACCGCGAACCTATGAGAAATTTTGCCCGCTTTAATATCCGGGCCCCGTTGGGACCATTGGGGTGAGTATGATCCCGATGGGTCCTACCCGGTGGGACACGGAAATTTGGGGGATATGGGTGTGGCTTTTATGAGGTCGTGGGGGTGCGGCATTTTTTTCCAAATCTGTTTCCGTGAATTCTGTGGTATCCGTTGTCAGATATATTTGGTGGAATGATGTCCCGCCCTTTCAGGGCTGTCTATACGAGCCTCCATAAACCCGGGCGTTGCCCGGGCCTGTCATGTGGCTGCCCCTTCGGGGCGATGGCGGAGGTACAATTCATTGGCGGGTTATTATCCATGGTGTATTATCGTCGACGTGGGAAAATATCCGTCCACGGAATGCACGGATGGACACGGAAATTGGGGGACAGAGGATTGACCGCGAACCCATGCGAAATGAGGTGGCGATAATATATACAAACGTCGGGATTGCACCGCGTTGCGGTGCAAATTCACGCCCACAATATACACAGAGCGGCGCACCTTGAGGTGCTTGCCCTGGGCTTTGGTATCAGGGCCACGTTGGGGCCATTGGGGTGAGTTTGATATCGAGGGGTGTGCCTCCAATATAACGATCTATAATGCCAATAACCGACACGGATTTTTTCACGTGGCTTTTATGAGGTCGTGGGGGGGGCGGCATTTTTTCCAAATCTGTTTCCGTGCAATCGGTGATATCCGTGGTCAAAAATATGTCCACGGATACCACGGAAAGACACGGAAATTTGGGGACAGAGGATTGACCGCGAACTCATGCGAAATGACGCGAAAATGGGGTGGCTTCATTCCGATGGGCACCCTTCAAAATTGATTAGCATGCCATCGACGATATAGATGGATTATTCCGTATATACCGCCCAATTCGGTGGCTCCCGGACCGCACCCCGAAGGTGGTGCGATCATTTATATTTCGCCTTCCCGAAATACCACCCCACAAAAGAACCCCCGCCCGCATGGTTTCCCATGCGGGCGGCGGAATGTGTCAGGTGTGACCTGCCCCGGGGGGCGGGTGGATTAGTCGAGCATCATCCAGTCGTTGACGGACGAGGCGGGGGCGACGGTGGCACGAAGGCGGCCGCGCCAAGCGTCGAATTCAAGGGTAACCGTGTCGCCTGCATCGTAGGCGGGGATGTCCTGGTTGTTGGAGTCGCCCGGATCAACGGACCAGCCGTTGGTGCCGAACTTGGTCTCATCGCCCCAGCTTGGGCTGGTATTGCTGACGGCCTTCCAGATGGCATCAGTTCTGCCAGCGGAAGCAACGAAGCTGTAGGAGAAGATGCCGTCTTCTTCAGGATCGGTCAGAACGGTGACGGTGGAGTCAGGGTTCCACTCGCCGCCTTCGGGTGTGTCGGCCTGGAAGTTACCAACGGCAACCCATGGGACGTTGCTGGCGGAGGTGGCGCCGAGGCTTTCTGTCTCGGGCTGCCATCCGGTGCCGCTCAGGTCGCGGGTGTCGTAGTAGTAGGTGATGGTGCCGGTGGTGGCGAAGTCAGGCATGTTCTGGTTGCCATCACCCATGCGGCCGATGTCGCTGCCCCATCCTTCTGAGGCGTTGCGCCAGACCTTCCATGGTGCCGGGTCGTTTAGGGTGCGGGTGACTTCAAAGACGTCGTCGTCCTCGGTCATGACCTGGGGGATGCTCCAGTTGCCAAGTTCAGGGGCGTCGCCAACAACGGCTGGGCCGGTGGGTGAGGAGTAGGCCGCATAGAGGTTGTTTGAGGAAACATGGGCCACGCGGATCAGGTCGCCATCACGCCAGAGGGAGACACCGGCGGTTCCGTTTGTGTTGCCATTGGTGGGTGCTCCTGCAACTGCGTCCACCTGATAGGGCCAATCGGGTACGTCAGTTCCCGTGACGATGTCATAGTTGGTGATGTCATAGACGTGGACACGATACTGGGTGCCACTTGCGTAGCTTGCCAGGGCAAGGAGTTCGCGGCTTCCGTCCTTGTAAAAGTCAAGGGCTGAGGTCGTTCCAGCGAAGCCGGAACGGGGTGTGATCTCGCCGATTTTTGTCAGGGTGGCGATGTCAAAGACCTCAATATTGGCTGATGGCCTCTTGGTAAAGACACGCTCACCGTCTGTGGCAACGCCAATGGCATGCACGTTGGGGATTGTGGAACTGTTGAAGGTATCCCCACCATCGGTGGATTGCATAATGACGAGCGGTGAAGCAGCGTTGTTGCCGACTGCCACGACTGTGACTTCGTCGGTATTGTCGGGATTGGCGTAGGCATTGAGGCCATCACCCACACGATTACTGGCAGAAACTTCAAAGGCAAGGGGAAGAGTTGTCGATGTGTCATTATCCCACTTATAGACCTTGAATGTGGCAGCGCCTATAATGAGGTTACCGGCGTAGATCTGGCCGGTGGAGGTGGCGCCTACTGCATTGTAGGGGAAAGTGCCACCGGAGACATCTGTCATGTTGAGGGTGCCAAGTTCGGAGCCGTCAAGGTCGTCGATAACGCGGATGAGGTTATCCCCCCCGCGAGCGGGAATGATGATGGATGTTCCACCCGGGTAGGTGCTGTTCACATTGGCTGCGCCACTTCGTGCGATGTCTCCAGTGGTGAACCAGCTTGCTGCCTGCTGATCTCCTGAGCCACCAACGAAGCGCTGGAAGTCGGGGACAAGTGTGATGTCCTGAGCAACAACGGAGGATGTGGAGAGAGCCACAATTCCGAAGGCTGCCAACAATACTTTTTTCATAAGTCCTTCTCCTTGTTGGGACATTTAAAACGATATCCCTGTTAAGTTTCTCGCTGACGAATCTGGGGACGTTGCATCATGAACCAATCAGGTGGAGCACTCGATTTGGGTTTATTGATGTCGCATACAGCATCGCCAACTGATCTGGATGCTGCTCCAATTGGACCGGTCTGTCAATCCGTTCCGGTCAGGGTGAGTAAATATTTTCTGTGCAAAATTGCACACGGGTGACATCGGGAAAACCCGCGCATTTTGCGTGGGATTATGTGGTTTCAGGAAGAATGCAGCCATGGTAATGGTAGATTTGTACAAACCTTGAGGCAGTTTGCAGGGCCACTTTAATTAAATCGCTTTGTTTCTGGAAGGCCAATGATTCCCCGGCGGACGGTTCAGCCCCTGATGGTCGGTATTTCCGGTGGCATGGCAGACCGCTCCACCCATCTTTCGGGTTGAGACACGGCGCGTCTTGACCATGCTTCCCCCGGCAGTGAATCCACACCCGATTTGTGGTGATGGCCCCCGGAAAGCGCACACGATGAAACCACTTTTTAATGTTGTCGATCGATTGGAGGAGCGTGGGCTCCTCAAGGACATGACCAACCCGGCCTTCCGTGAATTGGTGGGCGAGCGGTGCATTACGGTTTATGTGGGGTTTGATCCCACGGCGGATTCCCTCCATGTTGGCAATATGGTCTCGATCCTTGTCCTGCGCCATTTTCAGTTGGCGGGGCACCGTCCCATCGCCCTGGTGGGTGGGGGCACGGGGATGATTGGGGATCCTTCGGGGCGCGGCGAGGAGCGCAATCTCCTCACTGCCGAGCAGTTGGAACGCAATCTGGCAGGGATTCGGGCGGATCTGGCGAAGATTCTCTCCTTCGAGGGGGAAAACGCCGCGCTGCTGCTCAATAACGCTGACTGGTTGGCGTCGTTCGGGTTCCTTGATTTCCTCCGCGAGGTCGGCAAGCACTTCCGGGTGGGGGACATGCTGGCGAAGGAATCGGTGCGCCGCCGCATGGAGTCGGATACCGGTCTGAGCTTCACCGAGTTCAGTTACCAGCTTCTCCAGGGGTATGATTTCAAGTACCTCAACGAGAAATATGAGTGCTTGGCCCAATCGGGCGGCAGCGACCAGTGGGGGAACATTACGGCGGGCACGGAGTTGATCCGCCGCACGACTGGTGCGGAGTGCTACGGCATGACGACACCGCTGCTGACGAATGCCCAGGGGCAGAAGATGGGCAAGTCCCTCGGCGGTGTGACGTGGCTGAGCGGGGAGAAGCTCAGTCCCTACGAGTTTTACCAGTATTGGATTCGCCAGGAGGACGCCGACATGGAGCGCTTCCTGAAGATGCTGACGTTCCTGCCGGTGGGGGACATTGCCCGCGTGCTGGAGGATCACGGAAAGGATCCCGGCCTGCGCGTTGCCCAGAAGTCTCTGGCGTGGGAGTTGACCGCCCTCGTTCACGGCGAGGAGGAGGCACGGAAGGCCCGTGAGGCAAGCGAGGCGCTCTTTGGCGGGGCGCTTTCGAACAAGACCGACGGCGAGTTGCGGGCGCTGTTCAATGACGTCCCCTCGGTGGAGCTTCCCCGGGCGGAACTCGAGGCGGGATTGAAGGTGGCGGATGTGCTGGTGCGCTCGGGACTTGTGGCGAGCAAGAAGGAGGCGGCACGGCTTCTTTCCCAGGGCGGTGTGTATCTCAATAACAGCGACACCCCTCTTGCCGCGGAAGTCAGGCAGTTCACCGATTCGGACCTTGCGAGCGAGACGATGATGATCCTGCGGGCGGGGAAGAAGAAGTATTGTCTGGTGCAATATGTCTAGTTTTCAAGACATGGAGCGTCCGGTGGTGGCGCCATGATCCTGACGGTGACGCTGAACCCCGCCCTCGACCTGGCGATGGAGGTTCCCACGCTGGAATATGGGGGCATGTCGCGGGCGACGAACGTGCGCAAGGAGGCCGCAGGCAAGGGAATCAATGTCTCCCGGATGCTGAAGATCCTTGGCGAGCCGACGACGGCGTTGGCGCTGCTGGGGCAAAGCTCCGTGGGGGATTTCCAGCGGCTGGCGCGGGAAACCGGTCTTGCCATCGTGTATGTTCTGGTTCCCGGTGAAACGCGGACGAATATACACATTCAGGAGCAGCAGGGTGGCCGTGCGATCAAGGTCAACCAACCCGGCCTCGCCGTGGACGAAACACAATTTGCCCATTTTACCATGCTCTTTCGCCGCCAGTTGCGGGGCGCC
>JAFIGB010000205.1 GCA_020831705.1 Candidatus Sumerlaeia bacterium
TGAAATCCGCAACCCCCTCAATACGATCTACAATGCCCTTTACGATCTGGATGAAATCATCGAGGACCGCACGGCGGAGATTTCCGAGGACATTGAAATCTCCATGGAGGAAATTCGCCGGGTTCAGGATATCATCAACAACCTCCTCGATTTTGCCCGGGAAACCGAGCGCCCCCGAGCGAGCGCCCACCTCAATGACGTGGTGCGCAAAACTGTCCGGCTTGTTCAGCACGACATGAGCAACAAGCAGATTGAGATCGTCCTCGACCTTCAGGCCGAGGGGGAAGTCGCCCTGAGCACCAACGCCCTGAAGCAAATCCTCATCAATCTGTTCACCAATGCCGCCCAGGCCATGGCCGGGGGCGGAAAGCTGACGATTCGGACGCGGGAGATCGCGAAGGGCACCCCCCGGCCCAAGTCGAATTTTCAGGAAATCAAGAGCACGCGATATCGGGTTGAGGATCAAAAAGGCGAAAAAAAACCCCGGGGTCCAAATGGGGAACGCCTTCTGCTACAGGTTATTGACACAGGGGCTGGTATTCCCAGTACTATCCTCCCCAATGTGTTCAACCCCTTCTTTACCACGAAGGAACCCGGCTCCGGGACCGGCTTGGGGCTTTCGGTTGTCCACTCACTCGTCCGCGAGGCAGGCGGTTCCATCGGGGTCGAATCAGCTGAGAACCACGGCACCACCTTTACCTTTGAGCTTCCCCTCGCCAGGACTTGATTTCCAAAGAACCAGGACGTAATCAATGAAGACTCCCCACCAGCTTAACTCCAGGATGGTCACCGCCTTCGGGGCCGCATTCCTTGCCATGGGCTTGAATGCCAGCCTTCATGCCGACGAGACCGCGACCGCCCTCGATATCCTCAACGCCGTTGGGGAGTTCCATGCCAAGCAGGACTCCATCGCCTACGAGCTGGAGCTTGAATTCGTCGAATCGATGGATACCAATGTGACACGGCATCACTCCACGGGTTCCTTCTCCTTTGCCCGGCCGAATATCTTTCATGGGGCTGTGGAACAGGAAACCTCCAAAACCATTTTTATTTCCGACGGGGAGCAGATCTTTGCCACCGGTCCCCGCTCCCGTGGGCTATACGCGCTGGAGGCGGCACCGGCCACCCTCGATACCATCTTCACCGGTGAATCCCTTCCCCTTGGGCTTCTCTTTTCCAATGTCGAGTTATTGTGGAACAACCTTCTCACCTCCGATCCCACAGGGGCATTGATGCGGGAATCGGAAAGCGTCACCCTCGGTGAAGGCACCGAGACGCACCACAAGGTCATCATTGAAACGGAATCGATGGAATTCTCCATCATGGTTCCCCGTGAAGGTGATCCGATTATTTCCACCGCGATCATTGATCTGTCAAAAAATGCCCGCAGCCAGCTTGCCCGCCGTATTGGCGAAGATGCGGCTGCGCGGGCCAACCTTTCGGTAGTCGGTACCTACACCCTCGATTGGAAATTCGGGAGCGAAGCGGCTCCTGATGAGGCGGCCCTTGTGATTCCTCCCGGCCCGGATTTCCGCCAGGCCAGGACCACCCTTGGCGGCCTCGGTTACATGAGCGAGCGCGCCCCGGCGTTTGACCTCATTGGCAAGCCGGCCCGTACTGTCAGCCTCCCCTCCCTCACATCGGGCCAGGATGTGGACATTCCCCATAAGGATACGCCTTCCGTGACGGTCCTGCAGTTCTGGGCCAGCTGGTGTGCTCCCTGCATCAGGTCGATGCCCTCCATCAACGAGCTTGCCCAGGAATTCGGCGACCAGGACGTGAAGTTTTATGCCGTCAACAATGGCGAGCCAGCCAAGTCCGTGGAGAGCTACATGGAAAAAAATGAATACGACGGCCTGGATTTCATTACCGACGAACGCCGTGTCGCCGCGGAAGCCTTCGGTGTCATGGGCATCCCCCAAATTTCCATCGTGGACAGCAAGGGTGTCGTGCGCCATGTCTACTCGGGTTTCAGCCCGCTGATGAAGGAAATCATTCGCAACGATGTAAAGAAACTCATTGCGGAAAAAAGCGGTCAATAATTTGGACGGCAGCCCGCCTGCCACCCCAACCCTCCCGCCCCGCCCCATGACGGTCCCAAATCTGGCAGCAGGAAATTGGTGATACCCTCACTTTTCCTGCTGTTTTTTTATTTTTCCCGTCGTCTATACAGTGGCGAACTGGTGTCGAATCGTCGATAAATTCATGGCATTTTCTTTCCTGATTAATGGGTTTCCTTTTCCACCGTTCCAAGTGCCTTGGCAAAAAGGGAAATCGGATTGAGGAAATCTGCTTTTCCTGTTTTTATCCCCATGTGAGTTGAAGGGGCCGAATAGTCGGTCCCGATATATCATTTGGAGCGATTAGAATGGGAATGTTTCACAGTCGATTTTCAAAACTCGGTATGGGATGTCTTGCCCTGGCCTTGTCGGGCCTGATGGTGGCCCCCGCCTTTGCCGAGGAGGCCGCTGAAGCCGCCACATACGCCTCCTACGAGGAGTTCATGGCCTCGGTGGACGCCGTCATGTTCACCATCAACAACCTTTGGATTCTCATGGCCGCCATCCTCGTGGCGGGCATGCACCTTGGCTTTGCCATGTTGGAGTCCGGTCTTTGCCAGGCAAAGAACACCACCAACATCCTTTTCAAGAACACCTTCATTATCTTCATGGGCATCATCACCTACGCCCTTGTGGGCTTCAACACGATGTATCCTGGCGATTTCAACGGATTCGTCTCCATTGGCGGGATGATTGGTTTCGGTGACGACGCCGTGGGGAACCTGACCGCGGCCTACGATGAGGGCTTTACCTACTGGTCGGACTTCATCTTCCAGGCCATGTTCGCCGCCACCGCCGCCACCATCGTTTCCGGTGCCGTCGCCGAACGGATCAAGCTTCCCAGCTTCATGGTCTTCGTGGCCCTTCTCGTGGCCTTCTTCTACCCCATCGCCGGTTCCTGGCAGTGGGGTGGTGGCTGGCTTGAAGGAATGGGCTTCCACGACTTCGCCGGTTCCTCCATCGTCCACGGCTTCGGTGGCTTCGCCGCCCTTGCCTGCGTCATGATCCTTGGGGCGCGCCGGGGGAAATTCGGACCCAATGGCAAGTCCAACGCCATCCCCGGTCACAGCATGCCCCTGGCGACACTCGGTGTCTTTATCCTCTTCATTGGCTGGTTTGGTTTCAACGGCGGCTCCGTTCTGTCCGCCGACCCGGCCGAAGTCTCCTACGTCTTCGTCAACACGGCGCTGGCTGCCTCCTTTGGCTGCATGGGCGCCATTCTGGTCTCCTGGTCCATCCTCAAGAAGCCTGACCTCTCCATGGCCCTCAACGGCGTCCTGGCGGGCCTTGTGGCCATCACAGCGGGTGCCGACGTCATTGCCCTCCCTCTCGGCATGCTTTCCGGTTTCCTCGGCGGAGTCATCGTCGTCTTCGGCATCCTGGGGCTTGACCGGTGCGGCATCGACGATCCCGTCGGAGCCATCTCCGTCCACGGCATCGTCGGCATTTGGGGTACCCTTGCCGTGGGGATTTTCTCCGCTGCCCACAGCGTCCTCCTCCAACTTATCGGCACCCTTTCCTACGCCATCTTCGCCTTCTTTTCCGCCTACATTCTGTTCACCATCGTCAAGCTGACCATGGGCGTTCGTGTCAGCGAGGAACACGAATACGAGGGCCTCGACATCGCCGAACACGCCCAGGAGGCCTACAACATACCGACCTTCGGCGGCGGTACGGGCTTTGGGGGCTTCAGCGGCACCCCCGCCGCCCGCACCATGGAGTCCCCATCAGCCTCCCCCTCCCTGAACCCGGCCACGGAATCATAAGCCGCCCAAGAACCTCCCCTGGTGATTAATACTCCCCCCCACCCTGCGCTTGAGACGGCGGGGTGGGGGGATTTTATTCCCCGATCAAATGGCCGAAATCATTTTCCCCGTCAAATCAGGGAAATCCCCCTTGACCGGGAGGGGGCTGGGGTTTTCCCTTTTGCCCCCCTTGAGGGAAGCGGCCCCGGTTGCTTTCCTTTCTCGGTGCGCGGGTAGCTCAGTTGGTAGAGCAGCGGGCTTTTAACCCGTAGGTCCTGGGTTCGAGTCCCAGCCCGCGTACCATTTTTCACAGGGTCACCCCCTCCAATTCATCGCGTTATGCCGGTTTTATTTGTTTGATCGGTCGGATCGGTCGGATCGGACGGATCTGTTGTGCTCCCACCCCTCCCCCTTATTTTTCTGGGGAGGGTGCTGAAGGAAGGGTGCCCACTCAGCGGCAATGGGTTGTCAAGGTCACCAGAACTTCCACCAGGGCTTGTTTGGGGGATTGGTGGCGTGTGTGTGGGCGACTTCCTGGACCTGCCGGGAAATTTGCTCGAACGAGGCTTCGAGAAAGTTCGCCTCACCCCGCTCCCATCGCTTCGCCACGAAGTTGGTGGGATAGACCAGAATATCCCCCTTTCCGGGAAGACCATGGACAGCCAGTTCCGTCCCGATTTCATCGCTGGCGATGACCCACGACAGCCCGGCGTCGTCCACCAGGAATTGGCCGAAGGCCACCCCAACGGAGTTAATCACTCCATTGATCGTCTTGGTGTCAGTTTCCTTGGATTCGAGCCATGCCGCGAAGGCCCGGTCAAGGGCGGGAAGGGAAAGGGGTTGTCCGGCGTCGTCTGGTGACCAGGCGCCGACAAAATTCGAAGCTTCCCCGACCTGGGAGGATATCCAGGCAACCTCCTGTTCGGTGAGTTGACTGATCTTTTGATTCATGTTCAACGTTCCCGTTTTTGTGAAGTGGTGCTGGTTGCATGGCGGAGTTTATTCCCGCAGAAGATCATGATTTCCTCTTCTCTTGCAGGATGTCGAAGTTGATGCACGGGCGGTGGCGCGGTGGATTGTGTTGTCAGGCAATTGACTGATTTGACCTCTTTCTCACGGTTAGTAGCTATCCCAATCCCAAGTAATGTTTCCTTTCTTATCGATCATGAAGTACATGCACCCAACATCGGCAAACATCATCTGGTATTTGCCCCAACCATAGTGCTCTTCTGGTTTATTCCAGTCGTCTGGCAAGTCTTCCAGTCCGATGAACGGCCATTTACCCCGCGTATACACATCCGGATGAAGGGAATTGAGGGCGCATAGAAGTTCGTTGCCTGGATCGCGAGGATCACTTTGGATGAAAAATGTCTCTCGTCCAATTTTTGTCGATTGGGTTGTGGCAAAATGCCAGAACTCATTATGGCCTTCCTGTTCAAAAACCTCATCGCCTTCTGGATATTCGTATGTACGATAGATGTGGCCGGATAGTTGTGGGACGGTAAATGATGGCGCCGGGCATTGCTCGGCAGTAAGTGGTGAGGCGAGCTCAATAGAGCTCCATTCAATGTGAATGGAATCCGGTTCCATCTCGTACAAGCTGTCTGCTTCCTTGAAGAAAATCAGCATGATGTCGCCAGGAAGCTTCCGGGAGATAATGTCTCGTGAATCCGCAAAGCAGAATTGTGCAACGAATGTATGAGGTTTTCCCTGGTCGGTTGGCCAAGGTTTGCTGGACTCACGGTGGGGTGTGCCGCCAAGTTTGGTCAGATAGGGCTTTGCTGGTGGTGCGATGCTCCAAAGAAAGATATCCACCGGGACAGCTGGCCCCAAGTCTTTAGATTTCTCGTAATACTTGCGAACCAGCTCGACCTGCCACAAATGGGCAGGGCTCGTGATAATATTTCCATTCAGTTTCGACAAGTCCAAAGGACCGTCGCTCTCTTTCGAGTCGGGCAGTTGAGGAGCTCTTGATTTCAGCAGGGATTCGACCGGGAACATCTTCGCCCAATGATCCAGATCGACTTGGGGATGTACTGTTGTTCGTTTCAAAATAGCCTCCTGTGTCTATTCATTTTGTTTGCCACGCTTTTTCTGAAGTTCAAGCAAGTCTTTTGAAATCGCTTCAATATGAGGTGATGAAAGTTCGCGGAAAATTTCTAACGACTTTTGATACATCGCTTCGGCGCTTTCAAGTTCACCGCGAATGTGATATAGATTTCCGAGATTGCGATACTGGGTGGCCATCCCATCTTTGCTACCAAGTGCCTCACCAAAGTCCCAAGACTTGAATGCCGGACAACTTGACATTCGGCAAACAGAAGTCAAGCGGGAAGGCCAACTTGTTTGCGGGGACGCATTGTTGTGGTGATCAGTCGAATCGGACGGATCGGTCAGATCGGACGGATCCGTTGTGAAGTTTCCCATTTAATATGCCGCTGTGTTCCGGGGGTGCTTTAGCCGCTTTCCTCCCCTTCGATGGGGATTTCCAGGGTGACGGCGGTGCCGCCTTCGGGGTGGGGGGCGATTTTGATGCTGCCGCGGTGGGCTTCGAGGATGCGGCGGGTGATGGAGAGGCCGAGTCCGGTTCCTTTGCGGCGGCGGGTGAAGAAGGGCTCGAAGACACGTTCGGCCTCGCCGGGATCAATGCCGGGGCCGTTGTCGTGGTTGGTGATGCGCACGGGGGGGCGGGGGCGGCGGGGGGGGGCGATGGGGGTGCGGATGTTTTGGGGGGTATGAGGGGGGCGCG
>JAFIGB010000210.1 GCA_020831705.1 Candidatus Sumerlaeia bacterium
GGCGCCCCCCACTGGCCCGAGGAGGTCACCCCCGACCAGTTGCGATCCATCGTGGAGCAGGTCGTCAGGCGCCTTGAAGGCGCGTGAACCAGCCACATCACTTTTGCAGGATATCGAGCGCCCTCTTCAGGGATTCGGCAATGCGGTTGATTTCATCCGTGGTTGTTGCCGGACCAAGGGGAAGGGTCATCAGGCGTTCCGCGACGGCATCGGTCACGGGAAGATCCGGCAGCCCTCCATGTTCCAGAAACCAGTCCCTCGTGGCCGTGAAGCGGTGAAGGGGTGCGTAATGCACGGATGTCTGGATGCCATCCTCGCGAAGGTAATCCATGACGGCACCGCGATTGGTTCCGGACGGAAGCAGTACCCAGAAGAGATGCCAGGCGGGAAGGCCGGGGTGGACGGGTTTGGGAAGTACAAGCCCGTCGATGCCCAACGTGTCGAGACAGCGATACATTTCCCCGGCGGCTGCGCGGCGTGATTCGGTCGCTGCGGGAAGCCTTGCCAGTTGCACGCGGCCAATGGCGGCACGGATTTCGTCCATCCGCGCATTGGTCCCCACGAGGGCGACATCATAACCGGCGGCGTGGCCCCGTGCGCGATCCCAGGTGGGTCGTGTAATACCATGGGAACGCATGAGGCGACACCGCGCGGCGAAGTCATCATCGGCGGTGGTAATCATCCCCCCCTCGCCGGTGGTGAGGTTCTTGTTGCCGAAAAAGGACCATGTGGCGGCAAGGCCGAAGGTGCCAATCTTGCGCCCGTTCCATTCCGCCAAGGGGGCATGGCAGGAATCCTCAATGATAAGGAGCCCGTTCTCCGCGGCGAATTTTTCAAGCCCGCCCATGTCGGGCGGGAAGCCGCCGTGGGCCATGGGAACAAGGGCGCGGGTTTTATCGTTCAGCACCTCGGCGCACTTCCGGGGGGAAAGCGTCAGGTCGTGGGGTGATTCGAGGTCCACGAGGACCGGTTTCGCACCAAGGCGCACGAGTGCATTGAAGCAGGCCACGAAGGTAATCGAGGGAAGAAGCACCTCGTCACCCGGACCGATGCCGGCGGCGGCGAAGGAGATCTCAAGGGCCGCGGTGCCATTGGAAACGGCGATGGCGTGGGGGATGTCCATACATTGGGCAAATTCTGTCTCGAAGGCCGCGACCTCCTCCCCCATGGTCAGCCACCCCGAGCGCAACACCCGGTTTGCGGCCTCGATTTCCTCCTCGCCGAGGGTTGTGTGCGTCAGGGGGATGCTATACATTTTCAGGCAACTTTTCCAGGACGACCGTTGCCGCCGCCGTGGTGGCGGTATGTGTCAGGGTAACGTGGGCGACGGAGATTCCCCTTTCCTCCATGATTTCCCCGGCGCGGCCGGACACGGCAATGGAGGGGCGTCCATTTTCCGCACGGACGACCTCCACGTCATGCCACCTGATGCCGTCGGCGAGTCCCGTTCCGAGTGCCTTGAGGAAGGCTTCCTTGGCGGCAAAGCGCACGGCAAAGGAGGCCGCCCCGGTTTGCGTCCTGCAGTACGCGGCTTCGCGGCTCGTATAGACACGGTCCACCAGGCGGCTGTTTTCCACGGCACGGGCAATGCGTTGGATGTCGACCATGTCCATTCCAATTCCCATTATCACTGCTCGTTTTCGCGCTCCCTTTCGATGATCCGAAGGACCTCCTCGCGGCCGTTGAGGACATCGTGATAGACAGCAGATGTGTCTGCCAGCCTGGCGAGTGTGTATTGCCCGGCAGCCTCCTCGACAAGGTCGAGGGTGAGAAGGCAGTCCGCAAGGGCGATGCGCAGGTCGACCCTGGTGGGTTCGAGGGCGACGGCCTGCTCCAGGAACGGGCGCGCCTCCTCAAGAAGGTAGAGGAGTGAAAGAGCCTCGCCGAGATGGAACATGGCCTCGGCATTGGTGGGTGCAGACCGGGCGAGCTTGAGGGCGCCAAGGAGGGCCAGCGCCTCCCGCCGCATCCACATGCCCTGTTCCACCGCCATGTAGGCCAGGGCGGGGGTGTCGTCGTCGCGAAGTCGATCCATGAGGTCGCCGAGGTTGTCCGTTTCGGCATTGTAGCCATCGAGGCGCAACTGGTGGAGCCGGAGGTCGAGGAGGGTGTCGGTGCGAAAATTCTCAAGGAGGAACACCGGGAGATGCTCATCGGCGAGGACTTCCCTTGTGATTTCCTCCAGGGAAAAGCGACCGGCGATGGCCTCGCGGGCAATCCCGAAGGGAAGAAGGGCCTGGAAGGTCATGCCATCAGTGTGGCGCGGGTCGCGCACATCCACCGAGAGGCTTCCCGTGGTTGCTCCGTCGAGGTACCAGACGGGTTCGCCGGGAAGGGCGTCGACCAGGACACTGGAGACTCCAAGGATCAGGGCGGGATGCTCTTCAATGCGCCCCGCGGTTTCCCGCAGAATCATGTCCAGACGGCTGGAGGATCCGTGGCCGCTGCCGAGGGTAACACCAAACTGCTCGCGGGCACGGGTGCGAAGGGCATCCCCCATGGCGGAAATTTCGTCCACGGTGGGGATTTCATAAAGGAAGGTGCCGAACTCCGAAGGCTTGATCGATTTGCCCACTTCCAGGGCGAGGAGGTCACGCTCAAGGGCCCGTTCGAAATCCTTGATTTTATTCTCCACGCCAACATGGGTCTCCCGCATGCGGGCAAGGGCGGGGCGACGGGATTCAAGCTCCGATATATCCACCATGCGTACTTCCCAATGGCCTTCGGTGCCCTCGGTGACATAGGCCACCAACCCCCCACCGGGAGCAGCGGCAACGTGGGTGGTGGGGCGCCCGGTGAGCTGGGTTTCCTCCGCCGAGGCTCCATCGCCCGGCATGCGCCACCATGCCCGCCCGGCCCGGGATTCATGGCGCGGGGTGCGTATCCAGAAAAGATGTCCGTCACGATTGGCGGAAGGTTGCACATCCGCCATTCCGTCCATGCCGGTGACCATGCCACCGATTTCCCCATCCGTAACGAGGAACAGCGGGGCCGGAATGGGATCGACCTGGTAACGCCGCCAGAGATGCCCCCAGACCATGTCCAGCTGGGGGATGGTTCCCGTTCGGGCGAGACGATGGGAGTCCGGCCATCGGGCGGCACGGGTGCTTCCCGAGGAAATATCGTGGTTGTATAGATCGAGGAAAATGCGCCGTTCCTCGGTGGAGGTGAATTGAATCAATTCGCTGACAACAAGGAGTTCCCCATCCTCAACACCCCACATGACACGACCGGAGGGCAGTTCGTGGGGATGAACGCGGGGGGTGTCGAAGTTGGGCGCGTCGAGGAAAACGACATCCTCGTCGACCTTTGCGAGGAGAACGGTCGCCTCGGCATTGAATTGGAGGAAGGTGACTTCACCGTCGAGGATTCGTTGGGAGGATCGTCCCTCCACACGGCGATAGAGGCCTTCACCGTCGCCGTGGAACACGACTCCCCCATCGCCGAGGGCAAAGGCGCCGGGTGGGTTGGTGAGGGTGAAGAGCCGCCGGCCGGGAACATACTCGGGGCGGGGAAAAAGGGGCGGAGGGGTCACCGACCAGGTCCCGGGAAGTGCCTGCTCATCGTGGGGCCTGCGACCGGGTACCTCAAGGGCCTGGTCACCCTCGCCAATGGTGGCGGTGACCGGCCGGGTCAATTCCATGGAGGCGTGAAGAATCTCCCCCAATTCCTTGTCGAGGGCATCCTTGGAGCCCACGGCAAACGCCACGGCGCCCTCCCAGGGCTCCGGTTCGGTCGGCTGGATGGCCTCCCGATCCCCGCACCCTGCAAGGATGACGACAAGTGCGGTGAATGCCACGGCCGCAATGGAGGGATTAACTTTCAAGGTGAGCAAACTCCGCCCATGAACCTCCCCGGAGAAATTCCCCGGCGGTCCCCAATACTCCCGGGATCGGATTTTCATGCAAGGGGGAAGGTGAATTCGGAGTGTTCCCTCCACACAATCAGGATTGGGAGGACCCGGGCCTGATCTTCAATCGGGAGATAATGCCGTTGAGGGAACTGGAATCAAGGCCCCTGGAGGTGTCATCGAGGAGTTGTTCCAACTCCCGCGCCGTCGCCGCCACAAGGTTGATGTGACCGACCTTCCTGCCCGGACGGGGTGCCTTGTTGTATAGATGAAGGAAACGACCCTCCCGGGGAGGAAGCGCCTCGGCCTTTTCCGTGTCGCCAATGAGGTTCACCATGGCGCAGTGGCCACGAACATCCGGGGGACGCAGCTCCATCCCGGCGACGGCCCGCAGGTGGTTTTCGAACTGGCTGGCGTCGCATCCGTCGATGGTCCAGTGGCCGCTGTTATGTACCCGCGGTGCCATTTCATTGGCCTGAAGGGTTTCATCGACCTGAAAGAACTCAATGGCGAGGACCCCCACATAATCCATCGCCTCCAGAATCCTGCGGGCGTGCTTGCGGGCAAGCTCCGCAACCGCCTCGCTGATTTCCCCCCGCGGGGCAACGGAGAGACGGAGGATCCCACCGCGATGGTGGTTCTCCACCGGTGGATAGAAGATGCATTCACCATTTCGGGAACGGGCCGCAACGATGGAAATTTCCCGATCGAAGGGCACCAGTGATTCCGCAAGCAGGGGAACTCCACCAAGGCCCTCCCATGCCTTCGCGAGATCCTCCCTTCCGCGAACCACCACCTGCCCCTTGCCATCATATCCAAATCGCCGTGTCTTGACAACCATCGGGAGGCCGACCTCCTCCACCGCCGCCTCAAGGTCGGCGAGCGTATTGACGGCGCGAAAGGGAGGGACGGGAACATCGTGGTCGACGAAAAATGTCTTCTCGTGAAGGCGATCCCCCGCTATACGGAGGGAATCAGCGGGAGGATGGACGGGGCAGCGACCCGCCATCCATCGGACGGAATCGAGCGAGACGTTCTCGAATTCCCATGTAATGACATCCAGCCCGTCGACAAAGCGCCTCCGTGCATCGGAATCATCGTAATCGGCCTGAATATGCTCGCCGAGCCCTTCCGCGGATATTTCCGTGGCGGGGTCGAGAAACCGGAACGTCATCCCAAGGGCCTGGCCTGCCTGGGAAAGCATCCGACCAAGTTGTCCTGCTCCAAGAATGCCAACTTTCATCTTCAATTCATCCGTGGTCTGTGGACATTATAGCGCGCGAACGAATCCACCGTCCACGAGCCAGTTACCGCCGTTGAGGAACTCCGCTGCCGGCGAGGAAAGGTAGGCAACCAGGCTTCCGAGGTCAACGGGTGTGCCGAGGCGTCCCGCCGGGGTGGCCTTTCTCATTCCCTCAAGGACTTCTTCGGGGGTCTGGCCGGTGCGCTCGGAGGTGACATCCGCCAGATGGCGAAGCCGGTCGGTGTCTATACGCCCGGGAGCAATGGAATGGCAGCAAATTCCCTCGGCCGCCAGGTCGGAGGAAAGCGATTTCACCAGGCCGACAACGGCGGGGCGATAGACATTGCTCAGGGTCAGGCCGTCGATGGCGACACGGGTGGAGCTGCTCGTGACGACAAAGAAGCGCGGGGCGGGGCTGGCCGCCAGAAGGTCGAGGGAACGCCGTAACAGGTCCACCGGCGCGACCACAATGAGGTTGGCGGCGGCGCTCCAGGCATCCGGGCCGAGGGTCTTGAAGGTCCCTGCCGGTGGCCCCCCGCTGTTGCAGACCAGTATGTCAAGGCGACCGAACTTTTCCCGGGCGGCATCCACCAGTTGCTGGTTCAGGCCCGGATCGGCGCTGTCTCCGGCGATTGCTTCAACCCGTACCCCGTGGCGGGTGGCAAGATCCCGTGCGGCATCCTTCAGGGAGGTCTCATTGCGGGCGCTGATCAGGAGGTTGCACCCTTCGGCGGCAAGTGAATCGGCAATCCCGTGCCCAATGCCCCGGCTTGCCCCCTGAACTATCGCCACATGTCCCTTGATTTGTAAATCCATGGTATCTTTGCTGCTCCTCGTTCAAAACTGCTTGCACAGTGATCAGGCTTTGGCTTGATTGGTCTCAACCGAATTCTCGGGTTTTCAGCCCGAATCCCCGTGAACTGCCCCACCAATGCCGACACCTGTCAAATGCCCCCACTGCTCAGAGATCGTGAATGTCCCCCTGTTCCTCCATGGCGAAAGGGGCAATGGCGCCCAAAGGTGTGATCATTGCGACGGGCATTTCCTCATTGATTGCACCCATATTGACCCCGATGGCCTGCGCTCCACCCTGCGGCGGGTCCTGAAAATCAACCCCCGTGGCTACGAGATCCTTGGAGCCATCGGTGCCGGAGGGATGGGGTACCTCTATTGCGCCGTCCACACCAGCACGAGGGAGCTGGTCGTCATCAAGATGCTCCCCCCCCGGTATCTGGGCATACCCTCGCTGGTCGAGCGGTTTCACGCCGAAGTCGCCATCATGCGGGCGCTCCACCATCCCCGTGTCATGCGCTCTGTGGACAGCGACCTCAATTCCGCCCCGCCCTGGTTCGTCATGCCCTTTCATTCCGGGCTGACCCTGCGCAGGATCATCCAGTTCAAGGGGCCCCTTTCCCTCGACCAGATATACGCAATCGCCCAGCCCGTTGCCGAGGGGTTGGATTATATACACAGCTCCGGATATCTCCACCGTGATATAAAGCCTTCAAACATCCTGGTGACGAATTCCGGCGACATCATGCTCTTTGACTTTGGAATTGCCCGGCAAAAAAATGGGGCAAAAAATCTGACCCTCGACATCGAGGACCTCGGTACCCCCGTCTATAACGCTCCCGAGATATACGAGCAGGGAACCTCCGATGCCCGCTCCGACCAGTACGCCCTCGCCGTGAGCCTCTACGAGCTGATGACGGGCTACCTTCCCATGGGGCTCTTCCGCTGGCCCCGTGAATTCGTGCCAGACCTTCCCAAGGAGTCGGAACAGGCGCTCCTGCGCGCCCTGCACCACGATTCGGTGGAGCGCCACGATTCCGCGATTCGATTCGTGCGCGAGTTCCTCCGTCCGATGCTGCCGCTCTTCTCCGGCAGCGCCGTTGCCCAGAAGGATATACGCGCCGACCTGGCCGCCTTCCCTGCTGAATGGCTCCGTGGCGAACCCAACCTGTCCCCCCTCCTGCGTGCCCTGCGCCGCATCAACCGCCTTGAGGAGCGGGGCAAGCTCGACCCCGAGCGCTACCCCTCCT
>JAFIGB010000500.1 GCA_020831705.1 Candidatus Sumerlaeia bacterium
CACTTATGACGGCCCGGGGGTCATGGTATTTTGACGGATGACAGGACATGGGATTGGAGAGCGGTTGGATTCGGGCGCCCGGGGGGAATCTCCGAATAGAGAGTCGATTCTGAGAAGGACTGAGATCTCCAACCCCTGCAAAATCAACCCCGCAGAACGGGGGAATTCGAGGCCCTGTTAACCCAAAAAATCCCGGCTCTGTGTGAACCGGGAGGGAGGGCGAATGTTGGCTGAAAATTGTTTGGCTCCCCCACGTGGACTCGAACCACGAACCTACGGATTAACAGTACAGGAGACGGGCCCGGAGGGCAGGTTTCCCATGGGCTCTGTATATTTGTATATACATGGCAAGCGCAAGAATCAGGGACTGCTGTTCGGCTGGCGCCAGCTATTCCTAGGGCTGCGCGGATTGAGTCACTGCGGACAGTAATCGGACAGTAGACGCTCGTGGGTGGATGGTGGCGGCGCCCAAGGCGTATAGACAAATAGACATCGCAGCAGTTCCTGCAAACCCCAATCGACAATCATCACCATCTACCAAGGACCACCCCGGCTGGACGGGGGGAAAGGATGAACCATGCCAAGCAACAAGCACCGGCTGACAGACCGTCTTGCGGCGGGGCTGCCGGCTCATGATGCGGACAGCCCTGCGGCGGTCCGTGAGTACTCGGACACGGAGGTAACCGGCCTGAGGCTGACAGTGGGAAAGAGCGGGAGAAAGTTCTTCGACTTCCGCTACACGTTCCGAAAGACCAAGCGGATACTGCGGCTCGGCGAGTTTCCCGGGATCGGGGTGGCCGAGGCACGGCGCCTCTGCTGGGAGGCGAGGGCAGCACTCGGGCGGGGGGAGGATCCGGCGCTGCGCCGCGATGAACGGCGGGCGATGCCCACCTTCGCGGAGTTTACTGCCACCTACCTCGAGCATGCGCGACTTGTCATCCGATCGGCAAGGGACAGCGAGCAGCGCCTGCGGGACTGGGTCATGCCACAATTCGGAAATCGCCCCCTCGACTCGATCCGTCGGGGCGAGATCGAGCGGTTCCATGCAACACTCTTGGAGAGGATGCCGCCGGCCTCGGCAAACCGGATTCTTGCCTGCATCAAGGCGGTCTTCACTCATGCCCTGCGCACTGAAGTCCTCGACCGGAGTCCTGCCGCGGGGGTGAAGAACCACCGGGAGAACAACGCGAGGGAGCGCTGCCTGAGCAGCGAGGAACTGGGTCGCTACTGGGCCGCGCTGGAGAAGGAGCCCAATGCGGTGCTGCGCCGCTGCCTACGCTTCATTATCTGCACAGGCGTCCGCAGGGAAGAAGCATCGACGGCGCGCTGGGACTGTATAGACATGGAACGGCATACGTTGCGCCTACCTCGGACAAAGGCGGGGAAGGCCAGAAGCGTGGTGCTAAATTCTCATGCCATGCAGGTGATCCTCGAAAGCGAACGTCTGCCGGGGAATCCCTTCCTGTTCCCCGGCGCCAAGCCCGGTAGTCATATCGTGGAGTTGAAGTTCGCCCACCGGCGCGCATTGAAGCTCGCAGGCATCTCGGATTTCCGCATCCATGATTTCCGCCACCAGTGGGCGAGCATGGCGGTGAGTGGAGGCAGGAGCCTCTATGATGTCCAAACCGCTCTGGGTCACGCTTCCCCTGCCATGAGTGCCAGGTACAGTCACCTGTCGGATGAGTCAGTACGGTCGACCGCCCAGCGGGTAGGGGAGGCGATCGAGGAAGCCGCAGCCCGTGGCACCAAGGCCACGGAATGAGGCCAGCCGTCCCGGCCGTTGTCCCCCTCGGGCAGCGGCCGGGATGGTCCCTTCTCCAAGAGGGAATTCTGTTTTCTGCCGACCCTCGATTTGGTGTATTGGAAGGCCCAGAGCGACGGCGCCGCTGGTTGGGGAGGGGGTTCCGCCCCGCTGGGCGAATCCCCTTCGCTGGGGGGATTGATGCGGGCGATTGCCGACTATCGCCAAGATGTCCATGCACCCCGGGGATTAGGGGGTTTCGGGGGTTATCTGGCTCCCCCCGGGTTGGGCCAGTCGAAATACCGATGTGTCTATGCGTGGTGATGACTGCAGGAAGTCTATCCTCCCGCTGAGTTCCCCTTGGCCCTGGGATTTCGAGTTCCCCACCGACGGCTGGCACCAAGAGTTTCATTGTCGCCGGGGATCGGGGGATTCGGGGGAATCCTCGTCCTCGTCTGGAGTCTGGGAGGACTCATCGGCATGATCGAAAGGAACAAGCTTCCAGCGGGGGTAGCGCTTGACCGACTTCCGGTGGGAGTTCCACCAGGACTCCTCTGCGCCCGGTTTCCCACGCAGCTTCTTGATGGATGCCCGATCTTCCTGGGTGCGGTCAGAATTTCCGTGTTGGAGCTTCATGCTTGTTTCGACCCCATCGATTTGTCTCACCACGGTGATACTCTTGAGGCATGAAGCGACGATCTGACGGGAAAGCTCTCCAGCGCCATCGACAGCCCGCGCTTTACCCTTTTCCTTTAGCCAAGAGGCTTCCTCCTGCAGGATCTCAGGGGATAGCTTTTCAGCAATATTCCGCACACTGAGGAAAGCGAATGGCACCTCGTAGATGGGATACCCTTTCCGCCAGCGCAGCAGAGCGTCGAGGCGGCGCATCACCGCCTCCTTGCGGTTAAATTTTCGTGAAGTGCGCTCGAACTCCTCGAAGAACCTCTCGATCTGTCCGACTGTCTTTGGGGGATCCTTGTCCCATTGAGCAAGCAGCCGCTGCTTTCGAGCCCAATTAAGAGGTCTCTTCTGGATATCCCAAAGGGCAGATTCCAGATTAAGATCATCATTCCAATCATCTGTCTGCCGTTCACTCATCCTAGCCTCAAGAACTGTCAGGGCCAGCCTCGCGAGCCCGGAGTTCTTATGGCTCTCGACGAACTCCTCCAGGCCTCGGAACTGGGCCTTCGTGAGATCGGTGCTCTTCTCGCTGGGCACTTGCCGCTCCTTTTTTGACACAATCATAACGTCCTAGAAACGCTATCATACCGTCTTTTCGACGCAATCAAAACATTACTTGCCCCCCACCCGGCTAGCCCGGCCCCGACCATAGGGTCCGGGCTATCCGAGCTCTGGAAGGCCAAGGCAGGTGCACACGCACGAAGGCGTCCGGCCTTAGGTAGGGTACTGATTTTTCTGTGTTTACAGGCCGATTCAAGTCTGGGATTCTCTCCATCGGTTTGCAGGCAGTGCGACCCATCGGAAAGGAGACAGTCGGTGACGAAGACAATGACGAAGCCCGCGGTCGCAGGTGCCCTCACAAGCCACATTCCATGCGGGACCAACCCGCCAATAGGAGGTGCGGCCTTATGCCGCGAGTACCATACCCGGTGGGGGGGGGCCCACAAAACCCCCCCCCCCCCCCCCC
>JAFIGB010000237.1 GCA_020831705.1 Candidatus Sumerlaeia bacterium
GACTTACGAGAAAAAACACCCAGAAAAAAGTCGAATTTCGAGGTGAACGGGTAAAGATGGGTTAGCTTTCGCCCTTCACCCTTAATCGCCTCCTTCATGTTCCTCTTTGTACCTCCAGAACATATATATGGGCACAAATCCAAGAAAAGCAAATAGTCTTTCAAACAAATTCAATCTTTAAAAATTACTTCATCCCTCATCCTTCATCCTTAGTTTTCTCCTTGCTTGGCCCCTCCTTTCTTTGTTTGCCTGCCATCATGATGGATTACCGGAGACTGAACGAAAAAGCAGAAAAAAAGCGAAAGATTGAGAAATGGGGCGCCATTGCCTTTGTTGTCCTGGGGTTATTGTGGGTTGGCGGGTATTTTTTCGTCGCCTACACCAGTGAGTATGAGGGCACCATTGTGGAGCTTGACAGGAGCCTGCGGTGGGATCGGATTTTTGATGAGACCCGGCCCGACAGGGTGCGGTATCGCCATTACGCCGTCATTGAGGAGCCCGATGGTAACCAGCGGCGGGTGCGCATTACCTACTACACCCATGCCCGGGCAGAAATCGGTGATCCGCTTCTGAAAGTCCGGGGGGAGCGATTCGGGCGGTTGATGTCGCAGGAGGCCATTGATGCCCGGGAAACCTCCGCGGAGGCCATGGGGATGATTTATGATGCCATGACCCAGGAAAGGGAGGAGCCTGCTGACTGACGGAACGGAAACCTTCCCATTTGACCCCCGGCATCCAATTTGCCTCATTGTTTCTCAGCAAATTGATGGAAGGATTTCCACGACTTGAGCTCCATTGCCCTACCGGTTTCCCCCCTGATTGGAAATACCCCCGCTTCACCCGAAATTCGTGCGCGTATCCATGCAGCCCGCAAGGCTCTCGGGAATCGCCTTCTCGTCCTCGGACATCATTACCAGCGTGATGATGTCATTGAATTCGCTGACTTCCGGGGTGACAGCCTCGACCTTTCCCTGCGCGCCGCCAAGGCGGGCGATGTGGAGTTCGTCATTTTCTGCGGTGTCCACTTCATGGCCGAAACCGCTGATGTGCTCACCCCCGATGGCGTCCAGGTGATCCTTCCCGACATGCGGGCGGGGTGCTCCATGGCGGACATGGCCGATATTGACCAGGTTGAGGACGCTTGGGAAGTCCTCACCGCAGCCACCAGCGAGCGCATCATCCCCATAACCTACATTAACTCCACTGCCGCCTTGAAGGCCTTCTGCGGACGTCATGGTGGGGCGGTATGCACCAGTTCCAACGCCCGCGCCGTGGTTTCCTGGGCCTTTGAGCAGGGCAGCAAGGTCCTATTCTTCCCCGACCAGCATCTTGGCCGAAATACCTGCCACGACATCGGGATCGCCCTTGATGACATGGTCCTCTACGACCCCCATGATCCCCACGAACGTAGCGGGGGGAATCAGTTGGAGGTCTACGACCGGGCGAAGGTCATCCTCTGGCGGGGGCATTGCAGCGTGCACCAGAACTTTGCGCCCAGCCATCCCGACATGCTTCGCCAGCGTTACCCGGGGATTCGGATTATTGTCCATCCCGAGTGCTCCTTCGAAGTCGTCCAAAAGGCTGACGTGGTGGGTTCGACACGCAAGATCGTCGAGACCATCAATGCCTCCGAGCCGGGTTCCATGTGGGCCGTGGGCACCGAGCACCATCTGGTGAATCGGCTGCGCAATGAAAACCCCGACAAGATGGTGACGACGCTGGCACCCTTTGCCTGCCAGTGCTCGACGATGTTCCGCATCGCCCCCGAGTCCCTCTGTGAACGCATGGAGGAACTGGTCCGCGGCGAGGCACACAATGTCATCACAGTCGACAAGGAAACCACCCATTGGGCCACGATCGCCCTCAACCGCATGATCGACATGCGCGACTGATCGCAACGAACGGGGCACGAACGATTTCCTTCCTTCGAGATACCATCCGTCGCTGGCGCGACCCATGGGAGCGGGCGTATGGTCGGCTGCCAGTGGACCAACGAACCCGTGAGGATGTGATCCTCGACGAGCCTGCCATTGCCCGTGAACTCAAGAAAACCGACATCCCCACACGGAACATCGACATTGATGTCGGGCGCTTTCGTGAATGGCGGCGGGAGGCTGACTACGAGGGGCGGCACGAGGGTTATTACACCGACAATCTGGACGAAAAATCCCTCGAGCATTTCCTTGCCGCCGACCTGGCCAACCTGCAATCCGGCCAGGTTGTCATCGACGTTGCCAGCCAGACAGGTATTGCCGGGGAAATCTATGAACGTCTATACGGCGTCGAGGTCTATCGGCAGGATCTCGAATATCCCGCAGGGATGAATGACCGCCTCATCGGTGGTGATGCCGCCGACATGCCGGTCCCCGACAACTTCGCCGATGTGCTTACGCTTCATTGTTCCTTCGAACATTTCGAGGGCCCCAGCGATACCGGGTTCATTCGCGAGGCGGGGCGCGTTCTCAAGCCGGGCGGCACCTGCATCATCGCCCCCCTCTATCTCGCCCAGTATTACATCGGCCTGACCCATCCCCCCATGGCGGATGGTGTTCCCTTCGAGCCCCGGATGCGCATCCACGCCCTGCGTCATTGGAAAAACCGCTTCGGGCGCATGTATAGCGTGGACAAGTTCATCGAGCGGGTCTGGAACCACCGGGGAGACCTGGAGGGGGAGATCCTCCTCGTGGATAATTTCCGGGATGTTGCCGACTCGGTATATCTCCGCTACATTCTTGTCCTCAAAAAAACGGGCTGAACGCATTCCTTCTCAATCAAACAACGTCTCCACACCACCCTTGTAGAGCAGGTCCCGCACTGCCTCGTGGATGATTCCGTTGGTGGCGAGGACTTCCGGGGTGAAGGGATGGCCGGGAATGTTGCGACGCATGCCGGTGACCTTCCCGCCGGCCTCGGTGACAAGAATCATCCCTGCTGCCTGATCCCAGGGGTTCAGCCCCGCCTCGTAAAAGACGTCAAGATGCCCGGCCGCAACGTGGGCCAGATCGAGGGCCGCCGACCCCAGCCGCAGGGCTCCCTGGGTGGCGAGTAGTATTTCGCCAAGCATGTCCTTGAGCACCTTCAGTTGTTCCGCTCTTTCGTAGGGGAACCCCGTCACAGTCAGGGCGTCCTTGGGATTGTCCACCGTCGAAACCCGGATTGATTTTCCGTTGAGTGTCGCGCCGTTTCCCTTCACGGCAAGGAACGTCTCTTCGAGGGAGGGCGCATGGACACACCCGGCGACGATTTCCTCGCCATCCATGATACCGATACTGACAGCAAACTGGCGCATTCCATGGGCGAAGTTGGTGGTACCATCGAGGGGATCAATAATCCAGCGGACTCCATTGTTCGAGACGGTCTGCTCGCCGCCCTCCTCGCCGAGAATTCCATGGCCGGGAAAATGCCTTTTGATATACGCCACAATGGCGTCCTCCGCCTCCTTGTCGGCAACGGTGACCAGATCCACCGCCCCCTTGCGTTCATACCCATCAAGGTTGCGGAAATGCCTCATCAGGATATCACCCGCAAGAAGGGACACTTCCTCAAGGGGCTGAAGGAGGGACTTGGGATCAATCATGGGAGGATTCACTTTGGAAAGGAATGGTCAGGCTTCGAATACCCGCCTTCTTCCATATCCCACCGGATGGGGACAAGGAGGACTTGCCCGGGGAGGGGGAGGTGTGCCACTGATCCCCCATGGATGATTCACCCGCCCTTTACCAGAATCCCGATCTATACAACCGTGTCTTTCCCGTCGATGGGGAGGAGAAGGATTTTTTCTGCCGATTGATTCGTGACCGCGCACCGAATGGTGTCGTGGTGGACCTGGGATGCGGAACCGGCGTCCTGACGGATGCCCTCGCTGCGGAGTTGGACCGGCCAGTCATTGGACTGGACCGTGAGAGGGCCATGTTGCGGAACAGGGGAGGGATTTGTGGCTGCCTCACGAGGCTTCCGCTGGGCAATCACTCCGTGGCTGCCTTTGTATGCAGGCTCTTCGGGGTGGCCTACGCCATGGCTGGTGACTGGGCGACTTCCGGACCGGGGTATACATTGCCGCTGGAGGAGATTGTGCGATGCCTCGCACCCGGCGGCATTGCCGCGCTGGAAATCCCCATGTCCCACCGTGCCCACAAGCTGATGGGCGTGGAGGAAACGGCGGATCTTGACGGTGGGATTGTATATACCTTCCGCTACCTTGACATTTTGAGACAGACGGAAATCGGGGTGATCCTGGATACACGCATTGAGGTCCAACTGGGCCTGGAAAGGGCGGTCATCCACGCACCGATCCATGTCGTCATCCCGGGGAACCTTACCAGCTGGCTGAAGTCCATCGGATGCGTGGTCACTGGTTATTGCGCGCCGTACGACATCGAATCCATGACGGGGATGCCGCCCGGGGATGTCCTTCGGGGAGTGGTGGTGTTTCAGCTTCCCGGGGCTGGTGTCCCAGCCTCGTCTATACAGACAAGCCATTGATCGAGGAATTGCAGGACTTCCCGGAACGGTTGCAGCCTTATCGCCGCGGCGCTTTCCGGGTCGTCCTCCTCCGCCACCAGGACGGCAAGGCCGCGCCCCTTCATGGCACGAAAGCCGTCCTCGTCGGTGGGTGCATCCCCCAGGAAGGCAACGGGGATTTCCTCGTGATTGACGGAGGAGAGAATCGACTCCATGGCGTCCCCCTTGTCCCGGCCGATGGTGTTGAGTTCGATACCACCGAAGAACTCGTCGATGCGGAGGGCGTGCTTTTCAAGGAGGTCCGTCCAGCACTTGCGGGCGATGGCGGCGATCTGATCGCGCTCGTCCTGCGTCGCCTCATGGTAGAAGACGGTAAGGCATCCGCGACGCAGGAGCACGGCGTCCTCTCCGAGTTCCTTCACAATACGCTCATGGCCGATTTCAAGTCCGCGGGAATTGGTGCGATTGAGGCCGTATAGACGAATCGTCCCCTCAAGGTCGCAATGAACACGGCCGTGGCATCCCCACACCTCCACCGGAAAGGGAAGCCTGGCAATGTTCAGGATGTTGTCGCAGGAGCGCCCGGTATTGAAAATAATCCGGGTGTGTCCCGTTCTGTGCAGGGCAACAAGGCGCTCGGTAATACCGGGGGCAATGAAGGCCTCCTCGCTCCGTGTGTGGTACGGGGCAATCGTTCCATCATAATCCAGAACGAGGAGGGCTTGTTGGCTGTTGGCTATACGTTGATAGAATGTGTCCAAAATGGGGGTCATCGTGTATCCTGGTTCATGGCCACTGGGAGGCGGGCCATTGTGTATCTGGTGAAAGACGGCGATTGAGTAGGAGCATCACCGGTCCGCCAATGACGGGGAATTCCCTGTCGGCCTCGGCAAAGGCACCGAGCCAGCGGGATTCACCTTCCGAGAGGCTTACAGTGGCAACCTTTGTCCATCCGCCGGCACCGGAATTCTGGTCGATGACCAGGGCGTTGCGGGGTGTGGAGAAGTCCTGCGGGGAGGGATTTTCGTCCACGACAGAATAGTGGACGCTCCCCCAGTTGCCAGCGTCCGGTGCTGGCTGAAGTGTATAGACATCGTAGATGCCCGTGGCGGGGGCTGTCAGTTCGTAGGAAAGGAAGCCCGCCTCGCCGGCTGCCAACTGGCGGAAGTGGAGGGACATCGGCGTCCGCCCCCAGCTGCCTGCGACCTTGGTGGCACGGGACGGTGCATTCTGGAGGTCCTGGTCAAAGTTGATCTGGATGCCGCCGGGGCGCCAGGTGCGGTCCTCACGGTAGGGAAGGCGGGACGGCTCCTGGTAGTAGCGGTTACGTACGAGGTGACCCAGCCAGTTGTCATTCCGGCGCAGGCTTTCGTAGAAGAAGTATACTTCGCCCTTCACGCCACGCTCGCGGTGATAATCCATGGCGGTGATGAAGTAGTCGCGGTCAATGAGGTAGGTACCGAGGTTCGTCAGCAGCCCCGGAGCAAAGTAGTCCATGTCAGCGTCGGTCAACTGGTTGTCGACGATGTTGTCGATGACTTCCTTGTAGGCTTCGACATTATAGCGGTATGCCTGGGGGTGGAGGGAATCGACGAGGCCGCGCTCGGTCCAGGTCTTGGAATCCTGAAGATACTCATCCCGCGCCCAGGGCCAGTAGCTGGGGGACATGGAGACGGCAAGATTGGGATCGACCGCCTTGACCCGATCACGCAGGTCCTCAAGCCAATCGGTGAGGATGTCGGCACGCCACTGAACCCAGTGTAGCTCCTTGTGATTGTCGGGTGCCTCGCGACCAGTTTCCGCCAGATAGCGGGCGGTCACTTCGGGGTTATAGCCCCCCTCGGTTGGCATCGCGGGCATGCGGTCGTCTCCCTGAATGCCATCGACATCATATTTTTCCGCGACTTCGAGGACGAGACTTGTGACGAATTCCTGAACCTCCGCATCGAGGGCGTTCATCCACTCGAAACCGTTCTTCGTCGTCAGGTTGCCGTCCTTGTCGAGGCTGGCCCAATGGGGGTACCTCTCAATAATATGCCCGCCGTCTGCCTGGTGGGAGGTGGCAAACCCGTACTCAAACCAGGGGACAATTTCGAGACCGACACGATGGGCCTCGACAATCATCTCGGCCAGGGGATCGCGGCCCTCAAACCGGGGGTGAATGGAAACGCCGAAGTGCTCCTCCATGAGGGCGCTTGGATACAGGGTATATCCCTGATTCCAGACCACGGGATAAACGATATTGAAACCGGACAGGGCAAGAAAGTCCATGGCCTCGGCAATGGATTCCCGGCTGTTCATCACACTGCTGTCGACGTTGGTGATCCAGACGCCACGGGTTTCAATGGGTGGAACTTCGGCGCGAACCGTCTTGTGGGCGACCTTATCCGTCGGCGCGCAATCCCGTTTGAAATGGGAACACCCGGTTCCAACGGCCAGACCGGCGATCATTGCCAGGCCTGCGATCATGCTGAAAGATTTCGATTCCATGGGAGTATCCAGTTGAGGAGGTGGCGGGCAGACGCATGCCGCCCACACCAAAGAATTCAACCGTGGAAGGGGGTTCCGCAAGCGTAGGATGGCAGGTTTGACCCCTGCCGGAGATAAAATTGGGATTTTTATTAAAGAATCAGAAGCTGGCGGCTTTTCCAACCACGTCCTTGGAGTTCCCGCTGATCGATTGGCGCAGGTTCCTGATTTTCTCGGCCAGACGAATCACCCGTGAACCCTTCAGGGATTGGAGCTCCCGCTCCAGTTCCTGAACACGGAGGGCGCGCATGTCCCGCTGGTGGGCGATGCCGCGGATTTGACCCACGTAGTTGATTTCCTTCGCCAGATTGTGGAACTTCGTCCAGAAGTCCCAGAACTGCTCCCGGGTGACCTTCTCGCCCATGAAGGGGAAACGGTCCCACTTGAAGGTATCGTAGCTCACACCGAGGCGGGCCCACTCGAAGTCTTCCTCGTTCACCAATCCGGCCAATTTGGCGTAATTCCACACACCGGTTCCCGGAAGGGGCTGGAGCGGCCCCACCGAGCAACGGTCGATGGTGTTGCGGTTGTGGTTGGCGAAATCAAAGGATTCCTGCATGTCCTCGATGGTTTCCGGCGGGGACCCAATGATGAAGTTTGCCCCCACTGAGAGGTTGTTCTTCGCCATGTAGTCCATCGCCCGCTGGTTGATTTCCGGCGTCACACGGGTCTTGGTGAGGAACTTGAGAATTTTCTCGGAATTGGACTCGAAGCCAAAGTCGATGTACTTGAAGTTAAGTTCGGCGAATTCCTCCGCCATCTGCTCGGTAATGAGGTCCACCCGGGCGTAGGCGCGAAACCGGACCCCTTCGTGGATTTTCCGCTCGCGGAAGAGCTTGACCACTTCCCGCCAGCGGCCAACGTGGCCCACAAAGAGATCGTCAAAAAAGTACAGTGTCTCGGGGTTGTAGCGTTCCCGCAGGTACTCAATTTCCCGGGCGACATATTCCGGACTGAAGAAGCGGAACCGCTTCCAGTGCAGCCCGCTGGAGCAAAAGGAACACTTGTAGGGACAACCACGACTGGAGACCAAATGGACCGTTTCCCAGCTGGGTACCTTCCAGCCATGATCGATAAGATCACGATCCGGGTAGGGCAAATCGTCCATGACCTTGATGAGATCCTGCGACGGGGTCATGGCGACCCGGCCATCCTCATGGTAGGAGACGCCCTTGAGCTTTCTGAATTCCGCCGGCCCCGCCTTGGGGCAATCATTGTACATGTTCAGGATATCGACCAGCGTTTGCTCCCCTTCGCCGATGACACCGAGGTCATATACGTCGGGAAGGTTTGTCGGAAGGCTGGTAATGTGCATGCCACCAAGAATCACCGGAACGCCGAGGGATTCCTTCGCCGCACGGGCCAGGGCGGTGGCGTGGGAGAAATTTTCCGTCGTCGCCGAAACCGCAATAATATCGGGCTTGGCAGCGATCAGTTCCTCCACGGTGTGGTGGAAACTGGTCTGGACGAACCAGCATTGCTGCTTGGCATACGCCGAAAGATAGCCAATCCCGAGGGGGGGAAGGCTCACCTGATAAGGGCTTTCAGGGTCGTAGGCGGTGATGAAGGCAACGTGCATGGACAAATTGCTGGCTCCTGAAGGGAACGAGAGGGGGCGTTTATCGTCAATAATTTGAGTGCCCGGGGCGGGCAATGCACCCTTTGTGCCACCATTGGGCACCCATTCCACATACGGAGGATGGGGCAAAAGGAGGGCCGATGGCAAGGAGGAAGGCAAATCGACGCCATCAACCCCGAAACGAACTTCGTGCCCCGATCCCTCCGGGGATCAAAAAACAGCGGGATTACCAACAAAGCCCGCTGGGAGCTCCGAAAATCAGTTCCCTCGGCGAGACCTCGCAGGTTCAAGGGTGAGGCGCATCTCCTCCAAAGTGGAAAGCTTCCCGATTCCCGCACCAAGGGCCTCGAGGCGATTTTCGTCGAGGACGAGGCCACCTTCGAGAAGAATTTCCCGTAACTGATTTTCCAGGACCTCGGTAAAATCCGCCCGGGGGGCACTGAGACGGGCGGTTTCTCCCTCCTCACCTGAATTCAGTTCGATGGCCCGGAAGATGGAAAGGGGTGTTTGCTGCTCAACCCATGCCGTGACACCGGCGCGAAGCTGGGCGGTCTCCTGGTCGGAAAGGATTTCCACAAGGGCATCGAGGGAGTTGTTGATTTCCCGGCGAAGTTGCAGCTGGAAGGCCCGCTGAAGGAGCATTTCCGGCGATGATGCTCCCGTGGCGCCATCCCGGGCGTCGCGGATGGCGCGGGTTGCCTCGTCGGCGATTCGGTTGAGGCGGTTTTCCATCGCCATATTTTCCCGTCGAAGCCGGTTAATTTCCTCGGTGACGCTCGTCTGGACCATCTCACGGACCTGTCGATGGAGGGCCTTAAACATGGCGTCCTGGGAAACAAGGGCCGTTTCGGGAAGTGTGTCTTCGTAGGGGTCCGGTGGGGCTTCACCCGGTGCCAACCGGTCGGAGGGAACCGAGCTGGTGGACTGGCGCACCGATTGGGAACCCCGCTGGGGTGTTCCCTGTTGGGCGGGAAGGGCCATCGGGAGGGCCAGGGCTGCAACGAGGAAAATTGGGGGAACGACGCGGCGCATGTGACGGATCCTGTCAGGGTATCATGATTCCCCCCACCCGCTTGGGTTCAGGGAGGATCACACTGTTGAGACGGTACCTGTTCCGTGGCAAGACCAAGGTGCCTTCATTGCTTGTTGCCCCTGATCGGGTGCGCCGAAACGGTGTTCGTGTGGCCCTGTTGGCCGGATCATACCAGCTGCCGGGCACACCTTTTTACCATTTGAGGGCACATGGAAACAGCGCACATACATGCAATTTTACGGGCTGACGAAGGCGAGGATCTGAGCCATTATCTGCGCCGCGCGGCAGCGGCCTACGGGTGGCCCCATGAACGACTCCTCGACGACCTGCGCTTGCTGGAGGAATTACTGCGTGAGGTGGCCGAAAATGGCGATGCCTGCGAGCTGGCCAGCCATGTCCTCCGCGCCCTGAGCTTTTCCGCTGATTCCTCCATGTCCCTGCGACATTTGGTGCGATTCCTCCGTGCCCATGGTGACCGGATGCACAGCGAGGTCAACTCGCTGCGCTATAACAGCGAGCACCTCCATTTTCTCTCCTCTCTTTTTTCCTTCAGTGTCTATCTCAGCGAGATTGCCATTCAATACCCGAGCCTCCTTTCCAGGATGATGGGTGCCCGGGGGCTGAACCGGGAAAAGACCCTGGAGGATTACCGAAGCCAGATCGCAACCGCATTGGAGGGCGTGGAGGATCGCAACGCACGCCGCGCCGCACTCACGGTCGTCAAGAAACAGGAACTCTTCCGCATCGGCATTCGTGAACTCCGTGAACTGGGCGACACCCGGACCCTTTGCCGCGAGCTTTCCGCCATGGCCCAGGCAATGGTGGAAACCGCCTACAATGATTGTCTCCTGCCGCTGATTGATCTCCATGGCCGACCAGCCAACGAAGGGGATGGCAACGAGACGGGCTTCTGTGTCTACGCCATGGGGAAATTCGGCGCGGGGGAATTGAACTTCAGCTCGGACATTGACCTGGTGTTCCTCTACGACGACGAGGGCGAGACGGCAGGCGGGGACACGGGGCAGGGGGATGGGCGCATGAGGAAGCTGAAAAACCACGAGTTTTTCAACAAGCTCGCCCGGGAACTTTCCTCGTATCTCAATGACAGGAACACCGAGGGGTTTCTTTTTCGCGTGGACCTGCGGCTGCGGCCCGACGGCTCCGAAGGCCCCCTGGCGCGGTCACGGTCGGGCTACATGGCCTACCTTCTCGGTCATGCCGCCCCCTGGGAAAAAATTGCCTACATGAAGGCCCGCTGCATCGCCGGGGACATGAAGCTCGCCGCCAACTTCGATGAAATGCTGGAGCAATTTGTCTATACAGACAATGACCCCTCGGTGATCCTTCCGGAGGTCGCACACCTCAAGCGCCGCATCGACTTCGAACGCCTCACCGCCGAGGACCGCGAGTTGGACATCAAGCGCGGGCGGGGGGGAATCCGCGAGGTCGAATTCATCGTCGCGGCCCTTCAGCTTCTCCACAACAATCGCTGGCCCGAGCTGCGAACGCGCCCCACCCTGGAGGCCCTCGGTCATCTCAAGCGACTGGAGGTCGTCAGGGAGGACGAGGCGCGGCTCCTCGAAAAGGCCTATCTCCTCTACCGCCGCATTGAACACACCCTCCAGATGATGAACGAAAACCAGACACACCGCATGCCCTCGGATGCGGAGGAACGGCGCCGCCTGGCCCTGCGCTGCGGGTTCCTCGACGTGGAGGAATTTGAGGAGACCCTGAACACGTATAGACGCTCCGTCCGGGACATGTTCGGCCGCACCTTTGGAACGGAGGTCGAATCAAAGGGGCTGACGCTTCTGGACACCCTCTTTGGCGAGGCCAAGCCGACGCAGGAGATTCTCCGGGGAATCAGCACCGCCGGCCTCGGCAACGAGGAGGGATTTCAGGCACTACGCAGGCTGGCGCGGGGGACCGCGGAATACTCCCCCAGCGCCCGCGCACGGCAGACGTTCGGCGAATTGCTCCCCACCCTGCTGGAGGAACTGGAGCAGGTCGCCCAGCCAAGGCAGGCCGTCCAGCAACTGGACCGTCTCCTCCACGCCGCCAAGGGCTTCTCCTGGGTCTATGAAATGTGCCAGACCCACCCCCCGATTCTGAAGATGTTCCTGCGCACCCTCGGCTTCGGGCCCCTCCTTGGCAGGCTCCTCGTCGCCCATCCTGAATGGCTGGATGAAATCTTCCGCAACGGCGGCTTGCGTGAGGATCGAACGGACCAGGCACTGGCCCAACAGGACTTCACATTCCCCGGCCTTGAAATGGATACCGCCATGCAGCAGCTCCGCCGGATCAAGACGCTGGAAGGTTTCCTCATCAGCGTTCAGGAGGTCCTTGCCATCGCCAACAACCGTTCCGCCGCACGCCGGATGACCCAGCTGGCGGAAAAAATCCTCGATGGATGTGCCAACATCATCACCCGCGATGTATTGACACCGATGGAGGTGGAGGAACTCCCCGTGCGGTGGGCCATTCTTGGGATGGGTGGCCTCGGCGACCATCAGGTGCATTTCCACGGCGATCTCGATATTGCCTTCGTTGTGGAGAAGGACGAGGAATTGAAGGGAACACGGACAAACCAGCTTTTTGACAGGATCTTTCAGCGTCTCATCGGCGACATGAATGCGGTCTCGCCGGACGGACAACTCTGGAAGGTGGATGCCCGCCTCCGTCCCGACGGAGCAAGCGGGCCGCTTGTCGCCTCCTACGACCTGATCGTGGAGTATTACCGCAGCGAGGCAGGTCTTTGGGAATGGCAGGCCCTGACAAAGGCACGCCCCGTGGCGGGGAACCTGGAATTCGGAACCCGGGTATTCAATCGTCTATACGCCCTGGCAGGGGAAATCACCTTCAGCACGGATCTGGCAGCGGAAATCAGGGAGATGCGCTCCCGCATTGAATCCAGCTTCCGTCTCCCGCGCACCGCGCTTCTGGACCTCAAGCGTGGCCCCGGCGGGGTGATAGACATGGAATTTCTCGTCCAATACTACCAGCTTTCCCACCCCGGGCGCGCCGCCGAGCTGTTTCCCCTTTCCACCGAGGAGGCGCTTGAAATGGCCATCAGTGATGGATGGATCGATGAGGCGGACGGCAAATTCGTGCGGGACCACCTTGCATTGATTCGCACGGTCCAGCGCCAGCTTCGTATTCTTTGGGAAACAAACAATGACTACTACCCTGCCGACGAGGAGAAGCAGCAGGTCCTCGCGCGGGGCCTGAAGGATCAGTTGCAGGACCGGATTGGCAAGCTGCGCACCCTCCCCGAGGATTGCCTGCACATGCGCGGAGTCTTTGACAAGTGGACAAGCCGATAGACAATCAGGACACATGGATCGCCGCCATCCGTGGGCTGGGGGACAATCCGGTAAAATCCCTGTCCATGAACCGGAAGCTACTGGCTGTCCACCTCGCCACAATGGGCCTGGTCGGGCTGACTCATCTATACATGATTTCAGTGGCTTCCGGAGCCCAGGATATCTTTATTGCAACCTGGCTCAGTATTATCCTCGTTTGTACCCTGACGTTCTTTTGGCTCTGGCGCGGTGACTTTGCCTGCCGGCATGTGGAGTCCTGGCTCCTGACCCGACTTACAGCGAGGGAGGTTATTGTCGGCCTCTCCTTTTGGCCCATGGTGATGTCATTCCTCTTCGGGGGCATTCTATCAGTCTACTCCATTGTGGCCCTGACAAGGAGAATAGGACCACGGGCCGACTGGATCATGGGGCCGATCGACCTGGGCAAGCTGGCGTTTCATGGGATGGTTGCCCTTGCAGCAATTGTGTTGGTGATATCAGCGATTCTGCACGCTTTCCTGGCCTTTCATTACAAGCTTCTCTGGAAGGTCCTGCTGGCCACATTATTCATCGTCGGGAACACCATCTTTTATATACTGATTCACTCCCTGACGGGCATAATCCTGTTTGACGGCATTCCGGACAAGTATACGTTTCCGGAACAATTCCTTCATATCCTCGTCATCCTCATTTTTCTCGCTTCATTCCTTCTCAGGCAATTCTATCTCGCGGACAAGCGCTATACATCCCTGCTCCATGGGGAGATGATGGCTGCTCACTCCTCTAGTGCTGCAGAAAAATGGTGGAAACAGCAATTTCGACTTGGCGAACGCAAATCCCGAAGCACCTTCTCCCGCGGCACCCTGCTTCGCCTATTAAACGTCTCGCTGCTCTCCTTCGCTCCACTTGTCATCCTTTCCCTGCTTTCATTTCTCACTGCATGGGCCGTATTCGATCATCAAGTCGCTAACTATACCGCCGTCGATGACGGATACAATGTCGATTATACTGAGGGTTCCATCCCTCATTCCACCATCATTGCAGTCGCCGTATTCAGCGGTCCGCTGAACATGCTGCTTCCAATCATCCTTTCTGCAGGCATTGTGATCGTATTACGTCTTTACCCCCGTGCCTGGAAGCCGATTCCACTGCCCGATCACCGGGCGCTTTCCACGGCGATTCTCCTCGCGCTATTCACCCTTCCCGGCTCCCTCGCCATATTGTTCCACGGTTTCAGTGTGAGCATGGAGAACGCCGTATTCCCCGGTTATTTATGGGGCAACCTCGACTTCGTCCATTACGCGCTCCTCGGTTTTATTACCCTTTACCATCTCCTTGTCGTGATCGGGCTTGCCGGTTGGCTCCTCTCCTTCCGGCGGTCGCTCCTCGTTTCCCTTGTTCTCCTTGCCATTCCGGTCCTGCTCCACGCAGTCTTCCTTCTGGATGTCACAATCTATAATCTTGACTTGTTCTATGGTTACAATGATCGCATTCTTTTTCTCTGCATCCTATTGCCAATGCTTCTGATTATTTTCTCGCTCCCCAATGGCCCTGATCGCCTTCACCGAAAACTGCTTCGTGACGAATCCGAAAATGGCGCCTCCTTTTTTATCTATACAAATAAACCCGACTCAAAGGAGCACCAACAATGAGGCTCCTGTATATCAAGACACTGGAGGAGTTCCCGATCAGCGTTCAGCCGGTTCTTGCCCGGGGCCTGAAGGACCCATTGCAGGATCGAATATGCAGGCCGTTCCCCCTCCCCGAGGATTGCCTGCCCATGCACGAGGTCTTTGACAAGTGGACAAGCCAATAGATCGTCCGGACACATGGATCGCCGCCATCCGCGGGCTGGGGAACAATCCGGTAATGTCCCTTTCCATGAATCGGGAGCGAAAAATTGCGTATCCATTTGCCCTCGGTCTTGGCGGACTCGCTTATCTATACATGACTTCAGTGAATTTCGAAACAGGAGATATTCTCACCGCAACCTGGCTCAGTATTATCGGCATTTGCAGCATCACATTCTTTTGCTTCTGGCGTGGTGAATTTGCCGCCCGAAATGTGGAAGCCTGCCTCCTGACCCGACTAACGCCGAAGGAGATTATTGTCGGCCTCGCCTTTTGGCCCATCGTCATGTCCTTCCTCTCAGGGGCTCTAATTTCAATGGTCTCCATTCTGGCCATGACTTATGGATCAGGATTACTGGTGGACTGGACCATGGGTCCAATTGACCTGGGCCAGTGGATGCTTTACTCGACACTTGCACTTGTATCCATCGTATTGGTGATCTCGGGAATTCTGCAGGCATTCATGGCTTTCCATTGGAACATAATCTGGAAGTCATTTTGGGCAATGCTTTTCACATTCGGCTACCCGGTCTTTTTCATGTTCGTATTCGCCGCTGCAGCCGAGATGGTATATCACGTGGGCTTGCCGGACCAGTTCACTTTTCCACATCAACTCTTTCACAGTTTTATTCTCCTCCTGTTTCTGGTTCCTTTTCTACTCAAACCGTTCCATCTTGCGGACAAACGCTATGCATCCCTTCTCCATGAGGAGGTGATGACTGATCACTCAGCCTTTTCAGCGGAGAAATGGTGGAAACCGAAATACAGACTTGGGAAACGAATACCGCGAAGTACCTTCACCCGCCCCGCTTTCCTTCGTCTTCTTGACATCTCCGCCCTTTCTTTCGTTCCATTAATTGCCCTTTCACTGGTTTCTTTTCTCGCTGGCCACGCTTTGCTCGATTATTGGGCCTATGACATTGTTCCCGACGAGGATTGGTACACGATCGAACACGTGCAGGTTCCCATCCCGAATTCCACCATCGCGGCAATCTCCGTTTTCGGTGGACCTCTGAACTGGCTGCTTCCTGTCATCATTTCTGCAAGTATTGTGATTGCATTACGTCTTTTCCCCCGTGCTCGGAAGCCGATTCAGCTTCCCGACCACCGGGCCCTATCCACGGTGATTCTCCTCGCCATCGTCACCCTTCCCGTCTCCCTCGCGGTGCTGTTTCACGGCCTCAACGTACTCGTTGAGAGGACCGTCTTTCCCTCGTATTTATGGGGTGACTTCAGCTTCATTCACTTTGTCGCCCTTGGCTGCTTCGCCGTCTACCATCTGCTTGTGGTGATTGGGCTTACCGGTTGGCTCCTCTCCTTCCGGCGACCGCTCCCTGTTTCCCTTGTTCTCCTTGCAATCCCCGCCCTCTTGCATGCAATCTTTCTTCAGGGTGTCACGATTAATAATCTTGACCTTGCCTATTCCTTCAGTCTTTACATTCACTACTCCTGCATTTTTTTGGCGGCACTTCTGATTCTTATCTCACTTCCCTATGGCCCTGATCGCTTTCATCGAAAGCTGCTTCGTGACAAATCCGAAAATGGGACCACCTTTTTTGTCTATACAAATACAACCGATCCAAAGGAGCATCATTCATGAAAATCCTGTACATCAAGTCCATCTGGGGCATGCCCATCGACGAGCCCATTGACGAAAAACTCCGCCGCATCAGCGACGCGGGCTACGATGGGGTGGAGGTCGACACCCCCCTGATGTCTCCCACCGAATGGACAGAAATGCTTGAACGCTACAACCTGAAATACGTTGCCCAGATTTTTCCCGACACCGCCGAACAGGTCGTCAGCGAACTCAAGCGCGCCGCCCCCTATAATCCCATCCGGGTGGACGTTCATTGTGGCCGAGACTTTATGACCTTTGAGGAAGGCTCCCGATTCTTCCGCGAGGCCCTCGCAACGGAAAAGGATCTTGGTCTGACGGTCGGGCACGAAACCCACCGCGCCCGTCTCTTTTTTGCGCCCTGGATTACGAGCCAGTACCTGGAAAAATTTCCCGACCTGCGGATCACCGCCGATTTCAGCCATTGGTGCTGTGTCTGTGATTCCCTGTTGGAAAACATGACCGAGCACATCGATCTCGCCATCACGCGGGCTGTCCATGTTCATGGCCGTGTGGGATATGCGGAAGGCCCCCAGGTTCCCGACCCTTCGGCACCCGAGTGGGCAAAGCACCTCGCGCTACACGAGGGCTGGTGGGATCGAATCATGGAGAACCAACGGAAGCAGGGCGTGGAGGAAACGACCTTCAACCCGGAGTTTGGTCCGCCCGGATACATGCATACGCTACCACACACGAACCAACCGGTTGCGGACCTGTGGCAGGTTTGCCTGTGGATGGCCGACCGCCAACGCGCCCGGTGGAAATAGGGATGTCTACACACGGAAAAATCCACCGCCCCTTCAGGGCTGGACACCTGTGATCGATTTACCCCGGGCGTTGCCCGGGGCTGTCATGCGATAGCCCCTTCAGGGCGTTCATTCCAAGATCCCCACAAATTAGTCGAAATCCGAGACCACGATATACGGCAACCCCAGGAATCAAAACAACAACCCATCCGTGTAATCCGTGCATTCAGTGGACATACTTTTGACCACGGACACCACTGATTACACGGAATGAGGGGGCATGGAGGTGTGTACCCCTTGCGGGGCTCTGATTGCAGCTCTCTCCAAAAATCAGTCCAAAACCAACCTTCCTGATATACGGCAACCCCGGAAAGATAAAGAAAAACCATCCGTGTAACCCGTGCATTCAGTGGACGTTCTTTTGACCACGGACACCACTGATTAGTATCCGTCCTCGCAAGACCATCCCCGGTTTCCGGCTGGATTTATGCCGGGAACCGGGGATTTATGCGGGATTTGTTGTGCGGAGGGAAGGGGACTACTTGCCTTTGGGCTGCCAGGCGTCGGGGAGGAGTTGGGGGAGGTCGGCCTCGTCCGTGTTCGGCAGGCGAGTAAGGATGTCTGTGAGGT
>JAFIGB010000242.1 GCA_020831705.1 Candidatus Sumerlaeia bacterium
GCAACCCTTGACGATGCCACACCGCTTGGACGCAGAACCGGCGAGCAGGGTAAGATTTTCCTCAATCCGCCCACATGGGCAATCATCAATGGAGTGGGCACCCCCGAAAGACAGAAAACGGCCTGGTCCCAGGTGGAGAAGACTCTTCTCAGGGAACATGGCCCCCTTCTCTTCCTTCCCGCCTACGATACCCCCGATGCCCGGGTTGGGTACCTGACACGCTATGCGCCGGGAACACGGGAAAACGGCGGCGTCTATACACACGCAGCCACCTGGGCGATCCTTGCAGCGTGCCGGATGGGACGGGGAAGCCAGGCGATGGATATCTACAGAAAACTCGCCCCCCCACTGAAGTCACTCGCTCCGGACGATTATGCCGTCGAACCTTACGTCCTTCCCGGCAACATCAACGGACCTGATTCCCCCCTGTTCGGCCAGGGAGGATGGACCTGGTACACGGGCTCGGCGAGCTGGCTCCGGCGAATCGCCCAGACCCACATCATCGGCGTGGAGCCCGACTGGGACGGCCTGCGATTGACCCCCTGCCTGCCTCCCGATTGGGACAAGGTCACCATGAAACGCCCCTACAGAGGGGATATTCTTCACATCACCATTACCAATACCGAAGGTTTGGAAGGGGGGGAACCGACAATTTTCGTCGATGGAAAGGAAATGAATGCTGGCGACCTCCTTCAGGCATCTGGCAAGGGATTAACACGAAAAGTGGAGATCGCCTTTCGCACCCCCGTGAAGGCATGACTCCAACCCTTGAAGGAAACGAACCATGACAACACAAATCAGGACGAAAAATCTTTCCATCCATGACGTGGCCGCTGAGGCCAAGGTCTCCATTGCCACGGTGTCCCGGGTGATCAATGGCAAGGACCGGGTGGCCCCCTCCACAAGGACGCGTGTTGAGGAGGCGCTCAAGAAGCTTGATTTCCGTCCGAACAGACAGGCCCGCTCCCTCGGCCTCAGAAGGACGAATACCATCGGCCTTGTTGTGCCGGACCTCCTGGGTGAATTCTTTTCCGAATTGATGCACGGTGTCGATACGGCCGCCCGCGATTCCAACATGAACCTCATGATCATCCGGGCAGTGGACTCCGAGGAGGAGGAAGCCGTCTGCGAGGAATTTCTTGGATCGGGCGCCGTCGATGGCCTGATCTTCATGATTTCCCAACTCGACGACAAGGCCGTCCACGAACTGGCAAGGTATAAGCAGTCCCTCCTTGTGATAGATCGGGACCTTGCAGACCTCGGAATAGACAATGTCCTTGTCGATAACCGTTCCGGGGGCTACGAGGCCACCTGCCATTTGATTGAAGAATCCAAGGTTGATCATCTCCTCTTTATTGGCGGCCCGGAGAAAAATATCGACTCAGGGGATCGCCTGTTGGGCTTCAAGGATGCCGTCAGGCGCCACGACATGAAGTTGGAAGAGAACTTTTCCTTCTTCACGGATTACAATTATGACAATGCGTGCGCCGTGGCGGAATCAATCGTACGGCGCATCAAGAGCAGCAAGGGCCGCTGGGGTATCGTGGCCGCCAATGACAGTGTGGCGCGAGGCGTTATAGACACGCTTCTTGATCATAAAATCAGCGTACCCGACAAAGTTTCCGTCGTGGGATATGACGATTCCCAACTGGCCCGATTGACACGGCCAACGCTGACATCCGTGCGCATTCCCCTTCGGGAACTGGGCCGGACAGCCCTTTGTCTCCTCCGAGATCGGATCAATGGAGTACGGCTGGAACAATCGACCATCGTCTTCAAGGGACGCCTCATCAGACGAGGGTCATCCATTCACCCGGGCACCACCCCGGCACCACAACATGAGAGCTGATTCATGATTTTTCTCCCCCGCGCAACCATGCTTCGAAGGATCCTGTCCCTGTCCGTATCCATCTTTCTGGCGGGAGGTATGCTCCTGGGCACAACTGCATGCCAAACCGTAAAGAAGGATCCGGCACCTCATTACGTAATGACACAGGATGACGAGGCGTTGCTGGAGGAGATCAGCAGTGCGGCCTTTGAATATTTCATCGATTATGCACACCCGGAAACGGGTCTCGTTGCCGACAAGATCAGCATGGCCGACATCTGCAGTGTCGCCGCGCAGGGTTTCGGTTTTGCCGTCGTACCCGTTGCCGTTGAACGGGGCTGGATCACTCATGAGGAGGGTGAAGAGAAAGTTCTCCAAGCCCTCAGAACCCTACACAACAGCAATGGGCGACGCTTCGGGCTGTATGCCCATTTTCTGGACATGAATACGGGCCATGCCTCGATGGATGCCTATGAGGTGGGTATATCCACCATTGACTCGGCCCTGATGATTGCCGGTGCCCTTGTTGCCGGCGAATATTTCGGTGGTGAAGTCAGGGATATCGCCAACGAAATCTACGCGGAGATGAACTGGAGCGCCTTCCAAAACCCCAACCGGGGTGGGCAGATTCACATGCTTTGGGAGCCGGAGGACAAAAACAACTTTGAGGGACCGGGTCGCTTTACGCCGCCTGTCTGGGATTGGTACTCCGATGAGACACTCCTCATTGTCATCCTCGGGACAAGTGCCCCGAATGAGGAGTACCGCCTTCCCCAGTCCGCATGGAGCAACTGGAACCGTCCTGTTGGCAATGACGGAAATCGTGAATTTGTCTATACATGGCCGGGCACCCTTTTCACCTACACCTTTGCCAATCTCTTCCTTGATTTCTCAACACTGGGCGAGGATCCCAACGGAATCAACTGGTGGGACAACACGCGCAAGGCCGTCCTTTCCAACAGGGACTGGTGCAGGGCCCATGCCCGTGAGTGGAAGACCTTTGGTAGGGACCGTTGGGGCATAACGGCAGCAGGTGGCCCCGCATATACATACGTTGTACCGGGGCACCAACCGCGGGGAGCGGAGGGCAATGACCCCGGAAACGGCGTGCTGGCTCCCTACGGTGTCGGCATGTCCGTCCCCTGGGAACCCCGGGATACCATCGCCGCTCTTCGCCACATGCGCCACCTTGTCGTCGGGGACACCCCCCTTTGGCAGGACGTCGAGGGTGGCGGCTATGGCCTGTGGGATTCCTTCAGTATGGACCAGGAATGGGTTGGCAAGGACATCTTCGCCATCGCGAATGGACCCATGATCATGGGAATAGAAAACTATCGCTCCGGCCTGATCTGGAATCTCATTGTCAAAAATGAACATCTCAGGGATGGACTCACCCGCAGCGGATTCCAGGTACCCTGAGCAAGAATCACCGATTCAGAACCCTGTCTCACACCCACAATGAACCGAGGTCAGTAGTCCAATGAGGTATGCATTTCCCGAAGGTTTTCTCTGGGGCGCCGCAACCGCGGCCTATCAAATTGAGGGCGCCGTTGATCAGGATGGACGTTCCCCCGCAAACTGGGACGTCTTTTCCCGCCAGCCAGGCCGTATATACAATGGTGAGTCGGGAATGCGTGCCTGCAATCACTACAACCTTTACAAGGAGGACGTTTCCCTGATGGAGGGGATCGGCCTTCATGCCTATCGGTTCTCAATTGCCTGGTCGCGGATCATCCCTGATGGAAAGGGAGCGGTGAATCCCAAGGGGCTTGATTTCTATTCCCGGTTGGTGGACGAGTTGCTCGCGAAGGGCATCAAGCCCGTGGCGACCTGCTATCATTGGGACATGCCTGCCACTCTCGAAAAGAAATATACCGGCTGGAAAAGTCGCGAGATGTGTGACATCTTCGCCGAGTATTGCGCCGTTCTTGTCAAGGCCCTGGGCGACAGGGTTGAAATGTGGTCGACCATCAATGAACCGGAAGTCATCCTGTCCGCCGGTTACAAGAGTGGTGTCCATCCCCCCGGACTCAAGGTTGAATTGAAGGAGTATAGACAGGTCAGTCACAACCTCATGCTTGCCCACGGCAGGGCACTTTCCGCAATGAGAGCCGCGGCACCACGTCCCCTGAAGATTGGGATCGTTCACAACAGCGCCAGCGTCTCCCCCACCATGGAAACAGAGGGGGATATAGACGCAGCCCGCCATGAGTTCCACCGCCTGAATTCCTGGTTGTTGGAGCCACTTGTGAAGGGTCGTTACGCCGAGGACCTGTGGAATGAGGCAGGGAATGACGTTCCTGAAATTCAGGACGGTGACATGGAATGTATTGGAGCGCCGACCGATTTCCTTGGAATCAACACGTACTTTTCCGGTCTCTCCGTTTCCGCCAAACATGGTGCCCGTGAATTCGAAAAATGGTATCCCCGGACCATGGTCGACTGGCCGGTAACACCGGACACCCTTTATTGGACCATGCGGTTTGTCCATGAGCTATACGAACCCGGTGATCTTTACATTACGGAAAACGGATGCGCCTATCCCGACCAGGTAAAGGAAGTCAACGGCACCCCGATTGTTGAGGATTTTGCCCGGATTAACTACCTTCGTGAGTATCTGAAGGGGCTATGCCGCGCCACCCAGGACGGAATACCCGTGAAGGGATATTTCGTCTGGTCGCTTCTCGATAATTTCGAGTGGGCCGGTGGATATCAATATCGATTCGGAATCACCCACGTCAACTACGAGACTTTCACCCGAACCCCCAAGGAAAGCTCGAAGTTTTACTCGCGGGTCATCCAAAATAATGGGATTGAATAGACCTGAGTGATTCACCCAATCACCGTCATGTCAGATCATGGGAAAATGTCATGATCTGCTTGGGTTTCATGGTAATCTGAAAGCACCCATTGCTTTCGGTAATCGGCTCACCACTGGGGTTTGAATCCAGATCGACAGGTGTCAATACTGCGGGATTAACCCCCAATGGGACTGGGAATTTGAAGTCGATGCGCGTGGTGACCTCCGTTTCCATCGGGTTAAAGACACGAAGTTCCGCCATGTGATGGACGACCCGGTAACTCATCATGACTACCGGTGCGGCAACCGACAGGAATCCATGGGTGGCTGGGAGGACGTGGGCAGTTTTATACAGACCCTCATCAGTTTTCGTAAGGGAAACCATACGAAATCCCGCGGCAAGCTCCTGTCCGTGCAATGTCAATTCCGAGAAATCCGGAAGGCCCTTGATGGGAACCAACCGGGATCTGTATTCGATGGTCTCCCCCAGCAGTAGGCCGTCCGGTTCCCCGTCGGTATAGACAGTCTTTCTTGTGCTTCGCAGAAGGGTGACAGCGATCGGCCTGCGACAGAGGTCGCGCACGGTGCTTTCAAGGATTCCATTGGAAACGACTGCAAGGCCGGCCTCCCCGTCGGAGGTCGCGATCCAGCTTCTTTGGGGTTTTGTCTCCACCTCCAGCTCACGAAGAAGGTGATTATCCTCCCGGAGTTGCACCTGCCGCTTCACGGCATCACATATACTATCCGTCCAGTAATGGTCCGTCTTCAGGTCAGTGGGAAATGACATGCGAAGTCGATGGTCCGTTGCTGTATTGCGGATAATTGTTTTGACTGCGAGGAATTTCTGGTTCTTCCTGAGCGTCAGATGGTTTTCCACAACGAACGGGATCGTAATCTCCGATCGAACGAGTTCTTTGAAGTCAAAGTTTTCGGGAATCAGCATGCGCGTTCTGATTCGAATTGTCGCCAGTTCCCCACCGTCCTGTATGATGGAAATATCGGAGTGGCAGGAGGTGGAGTAGTAGATTTCATCATTCTGGGCCAGGCCATGGTACCAGCCATCGCCAATGTCTGCGGAATCCTCAAGACCAAGAAGGTCAGTATATACCCTGCCCGTTGCCTTGTCGATAAGGGAGATCGTCCCGTTTGGGGCAACCCTGACAAGCAGATGTTCGTTTTCCAGCCAATTGTGGTCCCTGGCAATGGAACCCTGTCCGACGGGATGGCGCGTTGGAGTATCCAACTTTTCCGGCTTGATGGAAAGGGCTGTATATCCAAGGGGGGGAAGTTCCAGATCAAGTGCCACCATGACCCCAAAGGTTCGATATCCTTCAGCCAGTTTTTTGGGACGGCTCCTGAACTTTTGTCGGGATGTCCGTTGACGAAGACGCTGGTACGGTACATCCCTTCCCTTTTCATCATGGATCCGGAACCCGCTCTTTGCCTCGAAACGATAAAATTCCTCGAAGTGGGGCCAATCAGTGGGAAGTTCCAGTTCCAGTTCGAGAACCCCCTTCCTTTCATGGGGCATGGAATTAAAAATAACCGCCCGAAGCCCTCCATCCGGTATTTCCATGTCTACGGAGGCCGCAATGGCCCGCAATGATTCCGTGGCAACCCGTTCGGATATACGCCGGGATTGGGCAAAGCGAAACAGCATGTCACGATGTACAGCATCAATGGAGCAACCGCACAGGGAATCATGGGGATGATTTTGAAGTAGGTGGCGCCATGCAACAGCCAGGAATTCCTCCTCCCTGGCAATGGGTGACAAGTTTCTCGCGAAACATTGGAACGGCTCCGCCCAATGGCAAAGCAATGTTTCGCATTCATGGTTTTCCAGCTTGAGAGGGACGCGACTTGAGAGAACACCGGGAATCAACCACTGGGTATCCACTTCGTTGGGGTTGCTCCCCGGTTCACGAAGTTCCCCGACCAGACGATCCCCGATGCGATCCCGCTGGGCCCGAACCTCTTTCGCGTACTCATCAAATGTCCCGAAAACCAGTTCGAAATCACCGCCCTGAATGGTGCTTTCCAGTATTTTATGAAGCTCATACTCCGGCTCCAGGTGATCCCAGCCGTCAAAGAGGAGAATCGGATCCACGGTCGTATATTTGGCTTCCTTGTCTAGAAAGGCGACAAGATCATCTCTAGTGGTCGACGGATCGATGGCATGGTTAGGCTCATCCGCATGGCGAACCGCATGGGCAAAATCCCCGTAACCAAAAGGCCCAAAGCGATAGGCGACAACTTCGGTGCCATCCGCACCTTCCCAAATGAAATGCCGGACATTGGTCAGGTTCGTTCCACGCCACAGATAGACAAAGTCCATTCCAAAAAGTGTAAAGATCTGGGGGAGTTGGGATATGTGGCCAAAAATATCGCCGACAAAACCCGCATTCGACGGCTCCGCCCCATAGGAACGCACGATGTCCCGACCCGTTCTGATATTGCGAATCAGGGATTCCGCCGAGACAAGAAACTGGTCTGGAAGGACATACCACGGCCCCGCCACGATGGAGCCGTTCCTGATCGCTTCGAGCAGCTCCTCCCGTCTATCCGTGCGCACATCAAGGTAGTCCTCCAGAAGGATCGTTTGTCCATCCGCAGTAAACGGCCCATGGAGCTCCCCCGAAGCAATCCGGTCCAGAAGGCGGTCCATGATTCCGACAAGGCGGTGACGATAATCCTGGAAAGTCATGAACCATTCCCGGTCCCAATGGGAACTTTGAACAAAGTGGAC
>JAFIGB010000254.1 GCA_020831705.1 Candidatus Sumerlaeia bacterium
GCTGCCCAGGCGGGCGTGGTGCTCAAGGAGGAGCCCGAATTTCGAATAAAGCATCGGCTCACCGAGGGGAGTCAGGGTCATCATCTCGGGGTACGGCATGAGGTCGAGGACCTGCTGGAGGACGGCCGGGCTGATTTCCAGTTCCTCACGGGGCAGGGCCTTGAGAAGCTGCTGGGTGCTGTCGAGGGTCAGGCGGCAGAAGTTGCACTTCAGATTGCAGGTCCAGTTGGTGCCGACCTGAATGTGGCGGGGCCGGGAACGCAGTTCCGTCTTGTCATGCCAGAATTCCCGCCAATTGAGGGTGGCATTGGCGTGTTTGATCTGGTCACCGGTGGCGGCCTGCAGCTTGCGTTCAAGATGATGCCGCTTGATGGTGCGGACGGTTTCACGAAGGACGGAGGTCATTGGGAACCTGTCGATAAGTTGCGTTGGGGGACTGCCTGAGCGTCTTGGGCAGTGGATCACCACTCCACTCTATTGTCGAAGGGGTTGTGCCCACGCAAGGGCAGTTTCCCTGCCTTGGACATGGTTCATCGGGCACACTTCTCGCTCCCTTTGGTGTGCAACGGCAGGATGGATGGGATTCACCAAGAGTTATCCGGTGTCCTCCCCATCACAACCAGTCAGTCAAGCGGGCAAAAAAGGAGAGAATGAAAATTATGGCGGTCAAAACCCCGATTTACATGGATAATCACGCAACGACCCCCACCGACCCACGGGTGGTGGAGGCGATGCTTCCCTACTTCACGGAGGTTTTCGGAAACGCCGCTTCCCGGAATCACTCCTTTGGATGGCAGGCCGAGGAGGCTGTTGAAAACGCCCGCGCCACCATTGCCAAGGCGATCAATGCCGACTCCAAGGAAATCGTCTTCACCAGCGGCGCCACCGAATCCAACAACCTTGCCATCAAGGGCATCGCAGAAATGTATGCCGAAAAAGGCAACCACATCATTACCTGCGTCACCGAGCACAAGGCGGTCATTGACCCCTGCAAGAAGCTCGAACGTCAGGGATTCGATGTCACCTGGCTCCCGGTACTCCCCAGCGGCCTGATCGACCTCGACGCGCTCCGCGCCGCCATTACCGACAAGACCATCCTGATTACCATCATGCACGGGAACAACGAGATCGGCGTCATCCAGCCGGTCGATGAGATCGGTGCCATTGCCGCTGAGAAGGGCATTGTCTTCCACACCGATGCCACCCAGACGGTGGGCAAGATTCCCGTGGATGTGAAGAAGAGCAACATTCACCTGCTTTCATTTTCGGGCCACAAGCTTTACGGCCCGAAGGGTGTCGGCGTCCTGTATGTTCGCCGCCGCAAACCCCGTGTTCGCGTGACACCGATTCTCGACGGTGGCGGCCACGAGCGCGGAATGCGCTCGGGGACCTTGAACGTCACCGGGATTGTCGGTCTCGGAAAGGCCGTGGAACTTTGCATCCAGGAAATGGAGAGCGATACCAAGCGCCTTTCCGGGTTACGCGACCACCTTCGCAAGCGCCTCCTTGAATCGATCCCCGAAAGCTACGAAAACGGCGATCCGAATCACAAGCTCCCCCACTCACTGAACATTTCCTTCTCCTTTGTGGAGGGCGAATCGCTCCTGATGGGAATCGCCGAGGTGGCCGTCAGCTCCGGCTCCGCTTGCACGAGTGCCAGCCTTGAGCCAAGCTACGTGCTCAAGAGCCTTGGCCTTGGCGACGAGCTTGCCCACAGCTCCATCCGTTTCGGCCTTGGACGCTTCACCACCAAGGAGGAAGTCGACTACGTCGCCGACAAGCTCATCTCGGTTGTCGAGAAGCTTCGCGAAATGTCACCTCTCTACGAAATGCACAACGAAGGCATCGACCTCAGCAAGGTCGAATGGGCCCACCACTGATTCATCCAACGATTCCTCCAGGAGACACGATCCATGGCTTACAGTGACAAAATCCTCGAACACTACAACAACCCCCGCAATGTGGGATCCTTCGACAAGACTGCTCCCGAGGTCGGCACCGGTCTCGTTGGCGCCCCCGAATGCGGCGACGTGATGAAGCTCCAAATCCAGGTCAACAACGAGGGCGTCATCACCGACGCCAAGTTCAAGACCTTCGGATGCGGCTCCGCCATCGCTTCCAGCTCCCTGGCCACCGAGTGGCTCAAGGGGCGCACCGTCGATCAGGCCCTCGAACTCAAGAACACGGCGATCGTGGAGGAACTCAATCTTCCCCCCATCAAGATCCACTGTTCCGTTCTTGCCGAGGATGCCATCAAGGCTGCCGTGAAGGATTACCTTGAGAAGAACAACAAGGAAGTCCCCGAAGTCCTCACTGCCGGGCATCACCATTAATCACCCATCGGACTGTATAACAGGAGTGAAGCAGAGATGATTGAACTGACCCAGGAAGCCGTTACCGAGGTAAAGCGCCTCCTGACCCAGGAAAACAAGGAGGACTGGGGCCTGCGTGTCGGCGTCGCCGGCGGCGGATGCTCCGGGCTGAGCTATACACTCGCCTTCGATGAAAACCCCAACGACAATGACAATGTCATGGATTGCAACGGGGTGAAGGTCTACTGTGACCCGAAAAGCTACCTCTTCCTCAACGGCATGACGCTGGACTTCTCCACCGAATTGCTCACGGGCGGGTTCAAGTTCATCAACCCCAATGCAGCAAGAAGCTGCTCCTGCGGAACATCCTTCTCCGCCTGATCAGTCACACCCCAGCCGTTTCCAACCGCCCGCGCACCCACCCACCCGGGGACCGTGCGCGGGCGTTTTTCCCTTCACCGGAATCCTCAAAATGACCACCCAATTCATGCAACCAGACACCAGGGCTATCAGGGAACTCCACTTCATGGAGGACGGGTCAATCCGCCCCCTGAAGGACGTCCCGAACTACTTCGCCACCTTCGCCCTCCCCCCCCGGCTTCAAAT
>JAFIGB010000260.1 GCA_020831705.1 Candidatus Sumerlaeia bacterium
AAAAAAACTAAGCTGCCTAAAATCCATTTTTGCGCCGTATCTTTTTTTTTTTTTGCCTCTGTATACCAAAACACGTGGGGGCGGCCTCGTTGGAGGCCGCCCTTTTTTATTGGAAAATTTATTCAGGCAACGCCGAATCCCAACCGCCCAAGCATGGCGGCGGTTTCCTGGTCAGCCCCTGAAATTGTATAGTTTGAAAACTCGCGACGCTCCCTGTATAGACGCCGCAATGAATCAAAATGCCGGCCCCATTCGTCGCCGGGAAGTTCCCTCCCCCGCCGAAGGGCATCATCATCCCCGAACACCGAATAGGAATGGCGCACGGCATGGAGAATCGCCTCCAGCCCGGTGCGCCCACCGAGATCGAGAACGGCATCGACTGGCGTGGCAAGTTGAAGGGAGGGCGGAGCATCGACCCCAAAATGTTCCGCCAACACCGTGGCCATCATATTGGTGCCGTTGGTTTTTCCCTCCAGAGAGTAGCCGGCAATGTGGGGGGTGGCGATCCAACAGGCATCCACCAATTCACGGGCAGGCGTGGGTTCCCCCTCAAAGACATCCAAAGCGAAGGTGACACGCCCCTTCCCTGCCTCCGCCAACGCAGCCGTGTTGTTCACAACTGCACCACGGGAGGAATTCACCATCAAGGTGCCGTCACGAAGAAGACCCAGTTCCCGCTCTCCCACCATGTGATGGGTGGGGTGGGGACCACTCCTGGTGTATGGAACATGAAAGGTGACGACATCGGAATTGCCGAGGACTTCCCCAAGGGCAAGGCCATCGCTGATTGCACCCGCTTCCATTTGGGGGGGGTCGCACACCAGCACCCTCATCCCGAGGGAACTCGCCACCGGTGCCAGGCGGGAGCCGATGTTCCCGTGGCCGACAATGCCAAGGGTCATGCCGGATGGTCCGGGCATCTTGTTGCGGGAGCACCACTCCATGATCACCGCCAGGACGTACTCCACGACAGACCGTGCATTGCACCCGGCGGCACTTGCCCAGGGAATGCCTGTCTCGTCGAGCCATGTCGTGTCGAGATGATCGGTGCCAATGGTGGCGGTCCCGACAAAACCGACAGGAGTACCACGGAGAAGGCTTGAATCGACCCTGGTCACGGACCGCACGATAAGCGCGTCGGCCTCGACGAGGTCCTCCCGTCGGATTTCCCGCCCCGGCAGAAGGCGGACCCTCCCGAGGGGGCCAAATGCCTCCTCCGCCCGGGGTATGTTTGCATCTGCAACGATCAGGCGTTCCCGGTCAGCCATCAGCGGGCGCTCTTGGCGGCCTTCTTCGGTGGGGCCTCGGCATTGTCCTTTGCATCGGTCGCCGGTTGCTCCCCGGGGATCGGCACACCACATGCCGTGCGGATGTCAGCTTCGATGGAGTCGAGGAGGTCACGGTTCTGCTTGAGGAGTTCGCGGCACTTCTCGCGGCCCTGGCCGAGGCGCTCGCCCTTGTAGGAAAACCACGCACCACTTTTGTCCACCACGCCGAGGGTCACCCCGAGGTCAATGGCGTCGCCCTCGCGGCTGATCCCCTCGCCAAACATGATGTCGAATTCGGTGTCACGGAAGGGGGGGGCGCACTTGTTCTTCACCACACGGGCGCGCACCCGGTTGCCGACATCGACGCCGTTGTCCTTGATGCTGCCAATGCGGCGCACGTCCACACGAATGGAGCAGTAAAACTTCAGGGCGCGACCACCGGTTGTTGTTTCGGGGCTGCCGAACATGACACCGATTTTTTCGCGAATCTGGTTGATGAAAATCACCGTCGTCTTTGACTGGGAAATGGCCCCTGTCAGCTTGCGGAGGGCCTGGCTCATCAGACGGGCATGGACACCGACAAAGCTGTCTCCGATCTCGCCCTCGATTTCCGCACGGGGAACGAGTGCCGCCACCGAGTCCACAACGACCACATCCACGCTGTTGCTGCGCACCAGTGTTTCGCAAATGTCGAGAGCCTGCTCGCCGTAGTCGGGCTGGCTGATGAGGAGCTCATCGAGGTTCACGCCGAGGGCGCGGCAATATTTCGGATCGAGGGCGTGCTCGGCATCGATGAAGGCGGCGGTGCCCCCCTGGGCCTGGGCATTGGCAACGACCTGAAGAGCGAGGGTCGTCTTGCCGCTCGATTCCGGGCCGTAAATCTCAACGATGCGTCCCCGGGGGAATCCCCAAATCCCAAGGGCACGATCCAGCGAGATGGCTCCACTGGGAATCACCGCCATTTCAGTATCAGGGCGCTCCCCATATCGCATGATGACCCCATCGCCGTGGGATCGGCGGATCTGATTGAGTGCCGCCTGAAGATCTTTGGTCGTGTCATATCCTGAAGCGGTGCGGGTATTCGTGCGCGAAGAGGCCATGTGGCAGGATCCTTTCATGGAGGGGATCAGGTGCTGATTGATGGACATGTTGAAAGGGGGATGATTGCGGGTCAATAGGAAAGGCACGAATAAAAAGCGAAAATGCTTTCGCCCCATGGAGGAGGAAAAAACCTCCCCCGGATACTGCACCGGGAGAGGTTTCCTTTGATGGCTTGGTGTTGAGTGACCCTGTTTTCCTTACGGCATCGGGTATTCGGGAACGATGAGGCGTTCGATCTTGAGGTCTTCCAGTTCCAGAATCTGATTGGTGACGGTTTGGTCTTCGCGGAACGAGAGAATATCGTAGGCGGCGAAGAGACGGGTCAGGTTCGGTGGGGCGCTTTCAAGGACGAGATACACCTCGTAGGAACGGTTGCTGTTTGTTGTCGGAACCGTCGTGGAAGCGTTGGGACCGTTGGCCAGGGCGTTTGCAATGGCGATGCGCTGGAAGTCCCTTGTTCCGAACCGCATGCGCAGGGTGGGAATTCGGGTCGGGTTGATTTCCTGGGAATTGTTGATGGTGAATGTGGCGCGATAGATTTCAGCCCCGATATGCTGGCCGGGATTCAGCGCGCCCGGGGAACGACCAATCGGCGTTTCCCGCCAGGTAAAGTCGCGACGGCGCACGCCAAACCCTTCAAGCTGGAGTGACTGAACGGCGCTGGCATCCTCTGCTTCTGCGGGGATCTCGAAGGCAACCAGACCGTTGGCAACATCACCGACCGCCTGGGTGGCACCACCATATCCGACGAAGTCGACAACGAATCCGTCGGGACGGACCAGCGCGACGCCGCTTCCCGGATCGGAAGGCAGGGCGGGGGTGCTGAAGGAAAGGGCACCGTAGCCCCGGGACTGGGAAAGGATGAGACCGGTCAGGTTACGTCCACCGACACGATTGCCTTCGGGGCCGTAATAGACAAGGCGCCATCCGGCAAGGTCGGTTCCGGAAACCCCGGCGACCTCCACCCGCTTGTTGATGTCGAGTCCTTCATTGCGATGGTGCAGTTCGTTGATCCATGCGATGTCGTAGTAGCGGAATTCCTGCTGGCTGTTCAGCTCGCCGGAGCTTGAGCCAAGGGAGAGGTGCTTCCAGTGGAAGTCGGAATAGCGGGTACCGGTTCCGGCAAGCTGGACAGAATGGCCGAGTTCGGCTGCCTCATCGGTCAATGTGCCGGTGAAGTCGCCAACCATCTCCATGGCGGGGCCTTCTGCGGCCTCCACCCACTGGCTGTGACTAATGAACTGGGCCACATTGCCATCGGGATCCTGAAGGGAAATACCAATGGCGGATCCGGGAGGAGTTTCCTCGTTGTGGGGTTCATATTCCACATCGTAACGAAGGGTTCCATAACCATTGTGCTGGTCGGGAATCACGCCGGAGAGGGTGTCGTTGAGGATTGCCTTCACGAGGCCTTCCTCAGTGTAGCCGGCGATGGTCCATCCGGAGATGTCGTAACCGGCAGGCCCGGCGATTTCGATCCAGGCGACATCACGCTGGTGGGCACCCGTGTTGGGGACCCGGGCCATCTCGTTGATCCAGATGGTGGGTTCTTCCATGGCGCTGATGGGAAGGTCGATGCGTGAGTTGTCCCAGAAGCCGAAGGTGTTGAGGTTCGATGTCGGCCGCAGCCCGATTCCATTCTCGGACGGAATGAATTCCGGCAGGTTGTAGGGCGATGTTTCCGGGGCGGGGCCGAACGTCCAATCACCACGCTCATGAGCGGTCTTGTTGACGGGAACATGGACGACTTCTTCACCCGTGTTCTTCAGTACCGTCATCTGTTGGTTGCGATCGCCCGTTTCCGATTCGACAAGGCGAAGGTCATCCATGCGATAGATCTTGTACGATTTCATACGGAAACCGGATTGGGGATCCACGCCGGGGCTGAAGTGGAACAGGTCGAAGGCAATCGTATATGCATGGGAGGATGGCAGGGCGGCGAAGAGGCCACCACGTATGAGATTGGAGATATTCTCCCTGGTGGGAACGGATTCGCCACCGGAGGGGGGATTGTAGGGAATGTCGTAATTTTCCGCAGGGGGACGGAACAGCAGGTCGTAGGGACGCACCCGGTCCGTCGAAGGCACGAGGGACAGGTCGTCACCGGTCGGCTGGGTAATGGACTCGAAGGCACTTTCGAAGTTCTTCGAGTTTGCACGAAGGCGCATGACGGGCATGCGGCCGAGATCGTTGGTGGAGGAAACTCCACGAACGTAGGCCCGGAACAGGTAGAGGCTGTCCTGTTCGACCAGCAACTCGCCACGGCTGGTTTCAAAATAACCGAGGAGGTTGTCGCTGGTACCTGCCGTTGTCAGCTCAAGGCTTCCACGCAACTGATTGCTGAACAGCCCGGTGTTGATTTCCCCAAAGCGGAAGTCGAGGAGGTTGTGATCGTAGCGCAGGAAGATTTCGAAGTGCTCGGTGAGCCCCTGGTTTCCGTTGAGGCGAATCTCCACATCAAAGGTGGCCGTACGGTCGATGACGTCACCGCCGGGGAAGAAGAGGCGCAACTCGGGGACACCGGGTTCGTTCTTGGTGGCCTTGACCCCATCGAGAATCAGGGCGGCCCCATCGGTAAACTCGCTGGGAATTTCCCGATATTCATTGTCCATGAGGATGGTTCGGTAGGGGGCATTGGTTTCAAAGGTCATGGGCGACCATCCCGGGTTCTGGGCGCGGAAGTTCAGGCGCGCAACCAGGACGTTCTGGGAACCGATCGGCCCTTTTGCCCCTGAACTGAGAGCAATGACACCGGGGGCAACCACCCGGGGGCGGCCATCCTCGCGGAAATAACGGCCCTGGGGAAGATCAAGGGCGCCGGGAGCGCCTCCAAAATTCCATCCCTCATCGTCAAAGTGGAACGTTCCCTCATCACGAAGCTGGACGATGGAAACATCAGGCCGAATGGGATCACCCGGTGCCGCGAACGGCGGCGCGGGAGTTGGGCTGATTTCATTGATCGGATCCCCGGGGTGTTCACTTGTGGAGAGAGGCTGGCGGATGATCCGGCCTTCACTGCTGATGTCATTGGGACCGACCGTGGTCGGGTAGGCCATCCAGGCAATTTCATTGGCTACAGGCGAGAGACGGGCATACCTGCCGGAGACCTTGGGGAAGGTCGCATCGGTGCCACGGAATTCCACCCGCTCGTACATGGGCGGATCATTGTTGTTCTGGACGTGGTGGAAGTTGTCGATGGTGAAAAGCCGCGCATTTTGCGACGGGGTGGCCTGGGCAGTGGGCTCGGAGGAGCCAAAGGCCGATGGCACCGGTGCATTGCTGGCATTCGCGCTGAAGATCAGGCGCCGACCGGATTGGGAAATATCCAGGTCGAAGATGTTAATGCCATTACCATCGGGACCATCCCAACCGGGAAGGAAAGGCTCGACGGAGCTTTCACGGTAGCTCACGACACGACCACTGCGTGTCACGGCGTAGAGCTGGAGGGCGTTGTGTGGCCGTCCCGCATCGGTGCGCCGGGCAGTGAAGAATATCAGGCCGCCGTCAGCATCAACCACCGGCGAGCGGAAGTCGGTCAGGAATCCACTGCTCGCCGTGGTGATGATCGTTTCCACGTTAAGGGGATTCATGTTCTCATCAATATTGATAAGGCGGATATAATTCTGGGAGGCGTAAAGCAGCAGCGTTCCATCACCCGACCAGGAGGGATCACGAGCACCAATGGTCTGACCGGAGGGAATGACCGGGGAGAGGTTGATACCGTCGGCGGTGGAGATCTTGACAAAGTCACCATCCGAGCTTGTGGTGGTGTAGGCCAGATAGTCGAGGAAGGGATGGGCCTTCATGCCGGTGACTCGGGCATAGGAGTCCATGTAACGCTGATAGGTTCGCTTGGAGGAGGAGAAGGGATTTGCGCGGTCGAAGATTCCCGGCTCGTGGTCGAGCAACTCGCTGTCACCTTCAGCAAAAACAAGATAGTTGGGATGGGGATCTACAACGACAAGTGAATGGTCGGGAAGATCCGGTGTGACACGCTGGGTGAGGAAGAGCTTGCTGGCGTTGACGTTCCAGGTGGGGAAGAAGCCATCGGTGAGCTCAAAGGTGTCAGCCGCGCGGTACTCCATGTAATCGGGGCGAACACTGGAGATGTTGATGTGGGTGAAGATGAACCCGAGGTGGTCACGGAGGACGGACAACAATTGCTCTGGTTCTTCTTCGGTATTGTAGGAGGGAAGATAGGAGGGACCGGGAAAGAGGGTAACTTCGATGCGGAATGAATTTATGCCTTCAGGAAGGGCCGGAGCGAAGAAATCATAATCACGGACAAGGAGTCCCTGACGGATTCCCTCTGTGGGATTCCAGGGGGCGTAATTATAGGGCCATGTCATGCGGCAGATGTAATCATCATCCCATACAGGCACGCCCGGCACCAGTCGAGTCTTGTATCCCCTGCGGCTGTCACCGGTGATCTGGGCGAGTTCGATGACCACGTCCGGTTGGCCCTCATTGGGGTTTGGATGAACCAAGTCGATATAGATCGTGTCGACGTCACGATCAACAGGGATAAAATCTTCCTGGCGATCACTCCAGTAATCGCATTCCTCAAGGGCTAGGAATGCAAACGTGTCGGAGGCGTTTTCCACGCCCAACTGGTGCCCCATGCCGATATTGACCATCATGGGGGTACGTTCGCTGGGAACATTGATACTGGGGCTTCTCAGTCCAATGACCCGACTGGCCTGATAACGGCCACTGGGGTTCCAGAACAGGTTGATTGGTGTCTCCGAGGCGTCTTGATCGGTACTTTCAAGGGCAAGGGGGAGACTGTCAGTCCATGCGAAGGGGAAGAAAACACCGTCCTCTGTTGCTATAGGAATCCCGACTTCGCCGTTCTCGAAGTAGATGGAGCGGAAGCCGTACATATAAGGGGAAACCGTAATTACATCAGCATCCTCTCCTTCTCCGAGGGGGAGATCGATGGTCAGTCCCGGAATTTCAGACCACCCCTGGCGAAGCACTGGCGCCAATTCTTCATCCTGCTCGGTACCAAGCGTTGCATACTGAACGAAGTCCACATCGTAGAAGGGTTCGAGCAAAAGGCCACGGTGCAAGGTGTCCGGGGCCACCTTTGTCTCCGGAGAAGAGAGGAACTTCGCGGGGTTGGGCTGACCAAACCCATGGAATTCATTGTAGTTGTCGATGTAGGCCAAATCACCACCGCGGGCAAACCGGATACCGGAGGCGGGAAGAGAAGCGGGAGTATCCTCTCCGGGAAGGTCGGCGTGGCGAACCAGTTGACGCAGGATGCTGTCTTCGCCGTGGGTGGCACGCTCACGATATTCACGACGGGTTCTCGGAGCACGCCGATCATCGGTCGTAGCGCGCTCAAGGGGATCAGCTGTTGGACGCAGGTCCTCGTAACGAGGGTCGCTGAGCATCAGCGATACCACACCACCGGCAATCGCGGTGGCGAAACTGGACCCACGATAAGGCATGCCCGCAATAAATCCGCTGGGGCAATACTCATAGAAACGATTTTCGTCCACCACACTTGAATAGTCCCGAAGGCCTACGTAATTGGCCGTGACGATTCCAAGTGTACCGGAAAGATCCGTGGAAATGATGGTGGACGAATAGGGGGAATCGAATCCCAATTCATTGGGGACATACGACGGCATCACAAGGTCAATTCCCATACCGCCCCAGTTCCCATCATGGGTCACAACGCTCCGACCAGGAATGAATCCCACCCGATCCCCGGAGGAATTCACCGCACCGACGGCAATGGTCCAGTGGGATTGGGCGGGGTAATCCACCTGGGCGGTGAAGTTGCCACCGGCAGCAAGGTTGGCCAGTCCACGGGAAAGTCTTCCCGCTTCCCAGGCCTGACGCAGGGCGTTCTCGATGCTCGAGCTTAATTGACAATCCAGGTCGATGGGCAACGTGTAGGGGTGAACATTGACATCGATGTTGCGGGCCACGCTGTCCTGAAGGCCCGTCACAATGCGCAAGTTCGACGTTGAGTAGTCGGCAGCAAAAACACGGACGGCATAAATGCGCGAACCGGGCGCAACGCCGATCATCCCAATCTCATTGTTGGAGGCGGCGATGAGACCAGCCATCACGGTACCGTGGGCACCAAGGTTGGAAAGCCCGGGAAGGGGAAGCCCGCCATCAACAAGGTCACGCCCGGAACGGGGGTCCATGCTTGCGGACAGGTCACCGTGGGTAATCTCCACACCCGAATCGAAGAGACCAACAACCGCGTTGCCAAACTTGCGGCGGTTAACCTGGGGATCGTTGAGGTTCCCACCCCGGTTGCGGATGTTACGCTGGTTGATCATCCACGCCATGGGGGCGTCGATGTCGCCATCGGGGTTGAGCTCAGGAATTGCTGTATTGTTGCCGGTATCTGCAAGCCACCATTGCTGGGGAAAGATGGGATCGTTGACTTCGATGGAGTCCGATGCGGTTGGCTCACCGGTGATAACGAATTCGTAAATGGCCTCGGCGACGATTTCCTCGTCGGCTTCGAGGGCTTCGGTGAAGGAAATCATCGCCCCGTCCGGATCGCGATGGGTCTCCAGGATGACATACCCCATGGGGGATTCCTGGATTCTGTCGAAGCCGTTTGCTTCAAGCCACTGGCGCCGCTGGGCCTCGGTGGTCCCGGGAGCGAACTTCACGGCGATCCGGCTGGTGAAGGCGATCGTTGACAGGGGATGAGGGTCGTTGTTGCGAAGGTAGGAAGGCAGGATCCGAATGACGGGAATGCCCTCGGCCTGTTCAAGGGCCGAAGTGACTTCAGCCTCGGTGCCCTTGAGAACAACCATGTTCTGGACGGCCATCGTCTTGAAGACTTCCAGGCCAAGGCGCCGGGCATCAGACTCGGCACGGGCCATGACCTGTACGTCGGTGAGGGACATGTCGTACTGCACCACGGTGTGATCCGCGGACGGGACCAAGGTGGTGTTGCCGATGGTGACGACCTCACGGTTGTCGGAGACCGTTGCCGCATGCTGCTGGAGAACGGTGCCTCCTGGAGTTTCCCCCTGAACTGGCCCGTTGGCGAAGGCCACGGCGGCCACCATCAGGGAACTCGCTACGATCCACGCGTTTTTCCGAATCATCTGGTTCCTCGTTGTCTCGGCTTGCATGCCAGTCGCCCCCTAAATGGGCGTTTCCCGCCATGCAACGCTTGGCGGGAGACTGGTTTTTTTCAGGCTCCCGACGTTGCAGGGGAAGGGCAAGCGGTATGTATGGGGGGAAGCCGTTGGTGATTCCGCATCATCCCGTCCAGTTCCTCCAGGGCCGATGACGGCCGGATTCAGGACTCCAAGGTTGTGGTGCGGAAGTGACTCCTCCCCGTCGTGATTCCTCGGCGATTGGACAGCGAGCCTCCCAGCCTTGGCAATACAAAGGATTCAATTTTTACCAGATTAATCCAACATGGATGCCCCCCACCCCGGAAGTTCCCCTTTGCGCCCGCTCCCCCATGGCGGTCAACCCTTCACCCGGGTGGAGGAAACAACCCCGCTATCATGTCGCAATGGTTCACCCTGACAAGATTGACCACCCTCGCTTTGGCCAGGGCATGGCGCTGGCGCGGATTCGTCCTCGCCGCTCTTGCCGTCACGGCATGGCTTTCCAGGCAACCGGGCTTCCCCGCAGGAAGCTTCGCGTGGTTCCCCCTCGGGGTCGACGGGGTTTCCTGGCTGACCTGCCTCCTCGCGGTGGGGGCATTGGTCCTCGGCGTCGATTGCCTCGGCCAGTGGGACCGCCACCGCTCCCGTGCGATCCTCGAATCCCGGCTGATCTCCCCCATTCCGTTCATTGCCTCCCAATGGATGGCGACGGTTTTTCTGGGCATTCTCCCGGCGGCAATCGTGACGTTCTGGGCGCCGATCGGGGCCTGGAGGGCGGGCCTTGGGGTCGCCTGGGGGCCGAGTTTCATCTTCTTCGCCGCCACGGCCATCCCGGCAATTTCTGCCGGGGCCGCAGCTGGGCTCGCCGCCCGGGCACTGATTCCCTCCGACACTCCAGCCGTTGTTCTCGCCCTTTTCCTTGTCGCCCCGTTTCTTTATTTCCGCCTTCTGGCAGCACCCGCCTCCGAGCCGTTTCTTCTCGCCAGCGAAAGCCTTGGGATCCTCCTTCCCATGGGGTTGATCTTTCGGGAGGGAGGGCTGGCATGGTCCTACCCACTCCTTTTGCTCGCAGCAAGTGCCGCCCTGCTTCCCCGTCCCAAGGGGGCGGGTGTTGTGCTTCCCCGGGGCCTTATGCGGCTTCTCCATCCCGGATGGCTGCTCGGTGCGTTCCGGTTTCTGCGTCTTCGCATCCGCCAGCAAAGTTCCTTCGCCATCCTGCTCCTCGTGCTTATTGCCCTGGGTGGCGTTCCCATATTGCACATCGGCTGGGTCCATTTTCAGGAACGCCCCCGGGCAATGAACTGGGCAGTGGTTCAGGAACCGCCGGGGATATCCGGGGGAAGGATCGACACGCCCCTGATTATCCATCGCTCCATTGAGCTTCCCCACCAACCGACCGGCACGATTGCCATCACCCTGACCATCCAGCCGCGGGAAGACCAGCGCCACGTCGCCCTGACGTTTGGGGATCAACTCCGATGGGCCGGAGGAACGATGGAGGGGGATGAGATCACGCTGATCCCCGGGGCCGTCTCACCGGGCTTTCCCACCATGGTGCTGGAGCTTCCCCGCGTTGTTTCCACCGGCGAGCAGGTCGACCTGCAGATAGCCCTGGAACCCAAACGATCGTCCTCCCGGTTGTGGGAACGCGCCTGGCATCCCCGGTTTCACCGGTTCGCCTTTCTTGGTCCCTGGTATGGCGAGGCCATGGTGGTGAATTACCCATTTCAGGAGTGGGCACGGACAAATCAGCCAACCCCCTTTGTCGTCTCGGCCCCCGACCCGGACCCCCTTGCCTGGAGTGTCGGTTCAGCCACGGTGCATTCGCTGGGCGGTGGGCGGGTCGAGATGGTTTCCGCCATCCCCGCACGACTCGATCGACTGGTGGCGGGGGAATTGGTGGAGGTCCCTCTCGGCGTTCGTCATGGCTTCCCCCTCATGGCACGGGTTCTTCCCAACCACTCCTCGCTGACGCGGGAATTTGATGTGATCTTTGGGGAGCAATTCATGCGGCTGGGAGGGTTGTTCCCCGTTCCGGACCCTCCAATCGTGCTTCAGGAAGTGCCCGAGTCCGCCCCGGATGACCCCCTTGCCCTGGGCTCTTCGGCACTGGATCGCCTCCAGACGCTCCTTCCGAACTTCGACCATTTTCAAAATCCCACGCGGGAGGAGTTTTACGACTTCTTCATCGGGGTTCACCAGGGGATCGTGGAGGAGGCGGTCACCCGTTCCTTCTCCGGATTCGAGGAGCCCACCCTCCTGCGCGATGCACTCATCGACTACGTTCACGAGGTGGGGCTTCGTTCCGGCCGGACTGCCGGGCTTCGCCGGGCGATACGTCGTGAGGTCGTCCTGATTCCGTGGGCCTTCGTCCGCAGGGCCATCGGTCCCATCGAGGTTGCACCTGGTGAAACCGAACAGTGGACCGGCCCCCTCTTTTCCGGGGAGCGCCCCATAACCATGCCCCCGGCGGCCCCACGCCGCCCCCTCGCCTTTCACCACATGCTGCGGGGCGTGATGGGCGACGAGGCATACACGGCATTCCTCCGGGAACTTTTCGCCCTGGAGGACCGCCCCGTCCTGACCCTTTCCCTGTTCAGGCGACTGGCGGAAAAACACCACGGCGAGGAACTGGGCTGGTTCTTCCATCAGTGGCTTCGCGAGGGGGTACTTCCCTCTCTCCATATTGCCGAGGGCCAGGGGTTCCTCTTTGAGGATCCCTCGACACGCTCTCTGGTTTATCGGGTCCAGGTTACCGTTGAAAACCGGGGTACCGGGAGGGTCGCAGCACCCTGGGTGCTGGCAACGGAGGGGGATCCCATCGAAGGAACGGTCTGGTTGGACGGTGGTGAATCCAAGGTCATCGAGTTGCCAACCAACGCCCGGCCCGTGGCCTTTGAACTCGATCCGAACGGCTGGATCGTCCAGCCAAGGCCGGAGCGGGAGGAAGGGCGAAGAACCCCGCGACGCCCCCAGCTTTTCTTCCGCACCATCACCGAATTGTAGCCTTGGCATCGATCTTCCTAGTCGTTAAGTGAAGGACGATCCCACCCGCTCAATAACATGGAAAATAACCGACCGAAAAAATCCACCCCTGTGACAAAGGGACGCTTCCTGAAGCGTGCGGGAGTCATGCGGCTGACGATCAGCGCCGTGATTCTCCTCATTGTCGGGACAATCTGGCTGCAGCTTTACACCGGCAGGCTGCAGGCCATCCAGGTGACCTCGATCTCAATGCTTCCCACCATCGAGGAGGGAGACCGGATGTTCACCGTGAGCCTGCGCGACAATGAGAAGCTTGAACGGGGGGAACTGGTGGTGATGAATCCACCGTACCAGATCGGCCTTGATCTCATCAAGCGGGTGGTTGGCATGCCGGGTGACACGATCAGCCTCCGAAATGGTTTCCTTTGGATCAATGGCGAGATGGCGATGATGAATGCCGAGACGGCAAGCATGCACCCCGGCGCCCAGAATCAGGAGCTGGTTCTGGAGGAGGGATGGTATTTCCTCCTGGGCGACAACCGGCCCCACAGCCATGACAGCACCGAGTTCGGCCCTGTTCCCCGATCAGCGATTAAAAGTCGCGTGCTGTTTCGATATCGGCCCATGTCGAAATTCGGGAAACTTCCTCCCATCGAATTGACCGCCACACCTTGACGCCATCGGTGCCGGGCGGTTCTCGTGATTTATTCGGGCCATGTTTCGGCCACCGGGATCGACGATGATTGAAGTAAATAACCTCACCAAGGAATACCGCTCCGGATGGCGGGGAACGATGCGCGCCGTCGATGACGTGACGTTCACCTGTCACCCCGGCGAGGTGTATGGATTGCTTGGTCCCAACGGCGCAGGGAAGACAACACTCCTGCGGATGGTCTCCACGGCGATCAGGCCGAAGGCGGGAACGGCACGGCTCGCGGGAATAGACGTTTGCAGGCAACCGGACGAGGCGCGCCGCAACCTGGGCTTCCTTTCGGGGAATACCGGTCTATACGACAGACTGACGGCACGGGAGACACTTCGCTATTTTGGGCGCCTCCAGGGGATGGACGACCCGGCGATCGACGCCCGTATAGACACCCTCGCCGCCGCCTTCGAAATGAGGGACTTCCTCGGGCGGCGGTGCGACAAGCTTTCAACGGGCATGAAGCAGAAGGTCAACCTGGCCCGGGCGGTGATCCACGATCCCCCGGTGCTCGTCCTCGACGAACCCACCAACGGTCTTGATGTCATTACAATACGCGCCATGACACGGTTCATTCAGGACGCCCGTGAACAGGGGCGGACCGTCCTCCTCTCCACCCACCAAATGCCCGAGGTGGAAATGCTCTGCGACCGGGTGGGACTGCTCCACGAGGGGAAACTGCGCTTCGACGGAACCGTAGGGGATCTCCGCGAGGCAAGCGGCGGCCATCTTGAGGAAGCGTTCTTCAAGCTCGTGGAGGCCCGCGCGTGAAAGCCCGCACCATATTCACGATCTGGCGCAAGGAAACCATCGACCTTTTGCGCGACCGCAAAACCCTCCTGACGCTGCTCCTCCTCCCCACGGTTCTCCTCCCTCTGCTGACCCTTGCGATGGGGCGCCTCGTCGTCTCCCTCGCCACCCGCGAGATGACCCGCGAGGTCACCGTTGCCGCCTCCCCTGAAACAAGGGACCGGTACTACTCCATCGCCCATCAAGCCTTCCTTGCCAGTGACATGGCACGGCTACTCCGGGAGTGGGATCGCCCTGCATTTTCCTGGCTTCCCGTGCGCCTTGCAGGGGGTCTTCCCGAGAATTTGTTCACCGATCCCTCCGTTTATGCAAATTGGTGCCGGGAGATCGCCGTACTCACGCGCCAAATGGCGGAAAATCCCACGATGGACCTGCTGGAAAAGCCCCTTCCCGGAGGAGCCGACTCCATCGCGATGTCGGACGCCGGGGAGTTCTTCGACCTAGCCATTCGATCCGTTGGCCTCGTCAACTTTGTGGAGCCCGATTTTCTTGTCGGGCCGGAACGGGAAACCGAGTGGTCACCCCCACCCATCCTGAGGGAGCATCCCCGCGCCAGGGGAATTCACCATGGACTCCTTACCGGCGACATTGATGCCTACCTGGATATACCCGACGCCTTCGCCGACCTGCGTGGGGACGACTTTGCGAGGGTGGTGCTCATGCTCGTCCATGACAGCACGCTTCCCCGCTCCCAGGAGGCCGCCACACGGCTAAGAAAAACCATCGAAGCGGGAGGCAGGGAGCTTGTCTCCCAGCGTCTGGCCAACCTGGATATGGATGGGAGATTCCTGGATCCCCTCATCATTGCCGAGGGGGGAAATGTCGCCTCGCAATCCCGGCAGATCATGGCCATCTTCGGCGGAATCCTCCCCTACCTGATCCTCCTCTTTGCCTATATGGGTGGCATGTACCCGGCGGCTGATCTCGGTGCCGGGGAAAAGGAACGCCAGACGCTGGAGACCCTTCTCCTGTCACCGGTCCCGCGTATAGACATTGCCGTGGCAAAGTATCTCGTGATCCTTGGTTTTTCCCTCGCTGCCGCCCTGTTGGGTGTCCTGTCCCTGGCGGGATCCCTCTTTTTTCTCCTGCCGCCCCCCGTGCTGACGCTGATCGGTGCGGAGCTGGGGGTGGGCCAACTGGTTGCGGTGACACTGCTGACCATCCCCCCGGCGGCTGCCTTCTCCGGCATTTTCCTGGCCATTTCGATTTATTCGCGTTCCTACCGCGAAGCCCAGAACTATATGGGGCCGCTGGCCCTGCTGCTGATCCTTCCCGGTGCGGCGGGGATGCTTCCCGGGATTGAACCAAGCTGGCAATTGTCCCTGGTTCCCCTCGTCAATGTAAGCCTGCTTTGTCGCGAGGCGGTGAAGGGCTCCTTCGACATGGTGCATTACGGCCTGACAATCGGCTCGTGCGCCCTGCTGGCCATGATTTGCATCGCCTTCGCTGTCTGGCTTTTCCGCCGCGAGGAGGTCCTCTTCCGGGTCTGATGACTGCGGGCGGATGAAAAAGTTCCTTGTTCCCCGGTTGGTGGGGCGATCAGGCTTCCCGGCGGTTCCAATTTCGTCCGGGAAGACAAGCACATGACAAAAACATCAAACAAGCGCGACCTGCTGTCCATTATGGACTTGTCGGTGGCCGACGTGGAGGAGATCTATACACACGCCTTCGCCCTGAAGGAGAAGCACGACGCCCGCATCGCCACGCCGGTCCTGGCAGGCTGCACCCTCGCCATGATCTTTGAGAAGGCCTCCTTGCGCACCCGTTCCACCTTCGAGATCGGCATCGCCCAGCTTGGTGGCAATTCCATCGACCTGAGCAACCTCAACATCGGCATGGGAACCCGGGAATCCGTGGAGGACATTGCCCGCAACCTGGACCGCTGGTGCGATCTGATCATGTTCCGCACCTTCTCCCGCGACCGTGCCGAGGTCGTCGCCCGCGAGGCAACAGCACCAGTGATGAATGCCCTCACCGACGAGGAACACCCCTGTCAGGCCCTCAGTGATTACATGGCACTGATGACCATCCTCGGTACCCGGGATCTTTCCGGCTTCCCCATCGCCTTCGTGGGCGACGGCAACAATGTCTGCCACTCGCTGATGTGTCTGGCAGCAATCATGGGGATGGACTTTCGCGCGGCAACCCCGAGCACCTACGAACCCGGCGCGGAATTCCTGACCTGGTCAATGGGCGTGGCACGCAGCACCGGGGCAAAGATTCTGGTGACAAATGATCCCGTGGAGGCGGTCCGTGGTGCCCGCGCCGTCTATACAGACATTTGGGCAAGCATGGGGCAGGAGCATGAACACGCCGAGCGCGAGCGGGTCTTCCGTCCCTACCAGGTCAATACCGACCTGATGGCCCAGGCCGAACCCGGAGCCTTCGCCATGCACGACCTCCCCGCCCGCCGCGGCGAGGAAATCACCAACGAAGTCATCGACGGAAAAACCTCCATCGTCTACGATCAGGCCGAACACCGCCTCCACGCCCAGAAGGGCATTATGGTCTGGCTTGCGGAAAAGGCGGGGGTACACGCGTATTCCAAGGATGAAGGATGAGGGATGAGGGATGAATTAAGTTTTTAATTGGGAATGTTGTTTCTTTGGTTGGTGTTATGGGAAGCTTATGCAGGCGGTGGATCTCGATCGCACGACGATGTTGCCGTCGGCATCTTAGACCCGATGGGGTTTGTCGGGGCCGACGCTCCAGCTCCCGTTCCAGCGCTGGCCCGTGGCCGAGTAACCCCATCCAAATCGTTCAAAGTACAGAAATGTCTTCCCTGAGGGACTGAAGGGACCGCCCTGATCGGATTCCAAGGCGAAGGGATCGCGCAATCCGCGCGGTGAGGTAGGCAATGGGGGTGGTCAATCCGGCAGGAGCGGGGCCGGTGCCGTCGTAACCCGGTGGCCTTCCAAAGGGTGCCTGCCATTCGATACCGGGACCGCCGTCGGCCTGGATGAAGGGGTAATTGTTGTTGTCCACGTGATACGCCTCAAGGGCGGTGGCAAGAACCCTCAAGTCGTTTTTTGCCCGGGCGACTTTTGATCGGACCTGGGCCTCCAGAAAGTTCGGAACCGCAATGGCCGCCAGAATGGCGATGATCGTGACGACGATCAGAAGCTCGATGAGGGTGAAACCGGCACTTTTTCTCGGGGAACGCACTTGCCAGCCTCCATATTTCCGGGAAGGAAATTGTGGAACTTGATGCCCGCAAGGCAAGGGCAAAGGGGCATTTTGAAGGTAAGGGGCAGGTACATGGTACCCCCCACGGGAGCCGGGATTCTTTTTCCTTAAAAGTTCTTTTTGGCTTTTTTGCTCTTGGCTCGGCGACCGGACAGTCTGGCAAGCGCGGGTTGT
>JAFIGB010000269.1 GCA_020831705.1 Candidatus Sumerlaeia bacterium
GGCGCATTGGTATTGCATGGGATTGGCAGGTTGGTTTGGGCGATGGGGATTTGCTTCCAAGGGAACCCCATGATGCCGTGATGGATTACCTGTGCACGCCGACTTCCCTGATTCGTTGCGAACCCGGGCGGAAGGGCTGACCGTCAGCCCCAGGGGGTTCCAATGGCGCGACGTATATCCAACTGATCAATGACTGCATGGCCGCGGCGTGTGACAAGGAAGAGAACGGCGTCTGCAATTTCCTCGGGCTTGATCAGAATCGAGCGATCGAGGTCGGGGCGCGCCTGGGCAACCATTTCCGTATCCACTCCACCGGGACAAAGGGCATGAACGCGAATGTTGTCCTTTTGGACCTCCCGGGCGAGTGCCTTCGTCATTCCCATAAGGGCATGCTTTGATGCGCTGTAAACAGCCTGGCGCTCGTATCCCTTCACGCCGGTGACGGAAGAGATGTTCACGATGAATCCTGCTCCACTGCTTCTCAGCATGGGGAGGCATTCACGGCACAGGAAAAAGGCACCCCGCGCATTCAACGCGAAGGAGGTGTCCCAATCCGACGCGGTGGCCTCCTCCAGTGGGCTGTATATACCGATGCCGGCATTATTGACAAGAAGATCCAGCCTGCCGAAATGTTCCCTTGCGGCTTCCGGAACCGTTCTGCAATCCGCCTCGCAGGAAAGATCCGCGACATGACAGACGCCTTCCCCTCCTGTCTGCCGAACAAGTTCACGGGTTTCCTTCAATTGCGAAAGGGTGCGTGAGACTAGGAGAACCTTCGCCCCGTTTGCTGCAAGTCCGATGGCAATGGCACGCCCGATTCCCCTCCCAGCACCGGTAACCACGGCGACTTTTCCCTGCAACCCGTTGCTGTATTGGGAAAAACGTATATCCATCAGGTAATACCGGCCCGGGTAATGTCGTGAAGGTGAATCAGGCCGATGGGCATGTGGTCATCGTCCACAACGGGGAGTTCGATGATCTTGTATTGACGAAGGATTTCCAGTGCCTTGACGGCCATCATGGCGGGGTTGACCGTGCGGGGATTTTTCGTCATGACGGTTGAAATGGGCACCTCAAGGTCGGCATTTCCCTCGAACAGGTAGCGCCTCAGATCGCCATCGGTAAAGAAGCCAACCAGCTTTCCTGCCCCATCCACCACCGTCGTGCAGGCCAACTTCTTGGATGTCATTTCAATGACCGCCTGCTTGATGGTGACATCCTGACGGACGATGGGGTTCTCCTCGCCCGCATGCATGATGTCGCTGACCTTTGTGAGCAGTCGCCTGCCAAGGGCACCGCCGGGATGAAAGACGGCGTAATCCTCGGGTCCGAAGCCGCGGGCCTCAAGGAGGGTCAGGGCAAGGGTGTCGCCGAGGACCAACATGGCGGTGGTGCTCGACGTGGGGGCGAGATTGAGAGGGCACGCCTCCTTGTCTATACCAAGGATGAGGGAAATATCGGAATGGCGTGCGAGATCCGATTCTGCACGGGAGGTAATTGCAATCAGTGTCGCCCCAACATGTTTGAAGAAGGGAATAATGCGGACGACTTCCTCGGTTTGGCCGCTGTTGGAAAGGGAAAGGACCACATCATCGGCGGTGATCATGCCCAGATCGCCGTGAATGGCCTCCGCAGGGTGCACAAAAAAGGCGGGTGTTCCCGTGGAGGCGAGGGTGGCGGCGATCTTTCGGGCGATGAGCCCGGCCTTTCCCATGCCGATGCAAATCACCCGTCCCCTGCACTGAAGCATGGCGTTGACGGCCTGCTCGAAGGGAGGACCAAGGACTGAAGTGAGGCCGGAGACCGCTTTCGCCTCGGTTTCAATAAAGTAGCGTGCTCGGGCAATGAGATCCATGGGCGGGAATTCCTCAACAGATTGACGGCCCTGAATCCATGCCACTTCAGGGCCTGCCACGGAAGGTCACCCTGCCTTGGCAACCGTGCCAACCCGAATCAGCTCCTCCTCCGCCTCACGACACCATTGGCCATTTTCCAACTTCGCCGCCACGGAGGGGAAATGTTTGCCGAGGTCCTCCAGGGGAATGAGGGGGACATCCGGCAGCATTGGATAGACGATGATCTTGCCGGCCATGGTTCGGTTCTCCACGGCTCGGATGCCGTCAATTGCCCCGGCCATGCCGGAAATCGCATCCACCGATGAATTCGTGTTAAGCTGGCCACTGGTCACCTTGCCAAGAAGGATTTTCATGTCCTCAATGGTGGAGCCACTGGTGCCAAACATGAAGAGGCCGCGGTCAATATAGACATCCAGTTCGAGATCATGTTTCACCGGAATGGGAATGCCTGCGAAAATGTTGATGATCGCCCCCGGCTTGCTGTCGAGAATCGACTGGGCAACAACGGCACCAACGGGAGCCATGATGGCAAAATAGCTGAAGGTTTCCTCAAGGGGGTTCTTCGACGGATTCACCATCCGGACTGCGACCTTGTTCGCATCGGCGAAGGGACGCGCCTTGTCTCCAATGGACTTCAGGCGGGGATCATCGAAATCCGTCCCAACAAGGGTGATTTCCTTCCTCCCGGAACAGATATTTCTAATCACATGCATCTGCCCCATGGGGCCGCCGGCACCGATAACCAAAATGGAGTCCCCATCGCGCAATTCACCGGTCGCCGGGATGCATTTATATCCATCCGCCGCATTGTTCCCCGGCGTGCCGACCCAGCGGGTCATGGCGTAATGGACGCGTCCCACCCCGACGGAAACCAGTTCACCGATATTTTTCCCGCCCTTCACGACGTTCATGATGGCGTACGGCGCCAACTTGTCATTGAGGACCTCGAGGGTTTTCTTGTCAGCCCCGAAGTAGATAATGTCATCAAAGGATTCATCCGCGAGGTCCGTGATGGATGCAACTTCCGAGACCTGAATTCCGAGCTTATTGGCGGCTTCAAGTTGATCTGAATTTTTGTATATCACGGAAACGGAGGCAGATTTCCCATCCTTTGAGAAGCCTCCCTCGATTCCTTCCACAACGTGGCCTTCATCCGCCACAACCAGAAGACGGCCGCCAGGAAGAATCGTCTGGCGCTCACGGGTGACATACGAATCCTCCACGCAGGCCCACGGCTCCACCAGAGCGGCCTGGGAGGCTCCAAGATGCTCCGCAACGGGAAGGAGGTAGCGCTCCCCTTCCGGATCAATGACCACACGTTCGTCCAGAAGAACATATTCCTGAAGGGCGCCTTCGAAGTTATATCCAAAAGCCCCATTGGACTTGGCGGTCTTCAGGTTACGCCAGTCCGCCTGAACAAGGACGCGTTCACCCACCTTGTGATCCTTCACCTTGTCACCAATCTCAATAATGCGAAGGACGACTTCATGGCCGGGAACGGTGGGCTTGTCACCGGGGGCGTAACTCGGAATGGAATCGAGAATCTCGTTGGCAAGACCTGTGATGACGGGACCCTTCCTCGCATGCTCCGAGAATTGCCCGAGAAGTTTGAGATCGGAAAAGCAAAGCCCCACCGCCTCCACCTTGGCGAGCATTTGATGAGGACCCGGCTTGTGGATTGGTTTGCTGTTGTTGAGTTTCAATTCGCCTGGTCCGACCAATTGGACGGCGTGCTGGAATTCAGGAAGGGCGGCTTGGGTCATTTATAGATGGCTCCGGAGGTGGGTTCGTGTCAGATGGTTGCGGCAATGCGATGGAGTTTTTTGGGTGGAAGATGAAGTCCCATGCCCAGGGCATCCTCGGCGGCCTCCTTGACAGCTTCGCTGATGGTTGGATGGGCGAAGACCGTCTCAGCGACGGCAGTTGTGGTTGCCTTCTGGTCGAGGAGCGCCGTTGCGGAGGCAATAACCTCGGTGGCGTTGTGGCCGATCAT
>JAFIGB010000270.1 GCA_020831705.1 Candidatus Sumerlaeia bacterium
TATTTGTGTTGACGATGGTGACGTTTCAGGCTCCCATCCAATCGGACCCCCGGAAGCATACACCACCCAACTGAGGAGCCTTTCTCATGAAACGGGCATTTACTCTGATTGAATTGCTGATTGTGGTGGCAATCATCGCCATCCTTGCAGCAATCGCCGTCCCTAACTTTCTCGAGGCCCAGGTGCGCTCGAAGGTCAGCCGTACCAAGGCCGACATGCGCACCCTCGCAACGGCCATCGAGGCCTACATTGTCGACAACAACCGGGCACCCTTCGACTTTTCCCCCGATGTGCCCTTCCCCTACTACCTTCACTCCTGTATCTCCACACCAATTGCCTACGTGACCACAGGGCATCTGATCCTGGATGTCTTTGCAGAAAAGCGCCAGGCAGGCCCCGGGATCCAGAATCCCAACGCCGTTCGTGAACGTTACCGCTACCGTGCCTTCAATGAAAGCTATCTCTCCGGGGGAACACCCGGTGCAACCCACCAGAACCTTCCCGGACCGGACCGCGCCGGGAACGCGTATGCCTCGCAGGTTGTCCATGGCGCATGGTTCCTCGTCTCCAAGGGCCCCGACGGCCACAACAACCCCCTGCCTGCGGGATTCGGTGACGGGGCGAACCAAACCGACTGGCTTTGGCAGGTCTATGATCCCACCAACGGCACCATCTCCATCGGTGACATCATTCGCAGTCAAAAACAGGCGGACGTGACCGGGTATCCCATCCCGGTAACCTACATGCCGCTTCCCTGAGTAATCCCCATCCAGGCATGTCTGCGGGGGGGTGTCCAGTCCGGGCACCCCCTCTTTTTTCGTCAAAAGGGCGCCAGACGCTCCCACGCCTCAAGAAATGTCTCCCCGGTGGAGTGCACCTTGTTCGGCTCCTCCAGCTTGATCCCTTCCCTGCGGCGATACCCATCCATGACATCGGCGGAAACCAGTTCAAAGGAGACCGTAACGGGGGCGCCGGGCTTGAAGGTTGGTGCTCCGGCAAGATTCTCCAGCGCGGTTCTGGCCCCCTCCTCGATCATCCTGCGTGCCCGTTTGGGGGAAATATGTCGGGCGCTGTACCTCCCGAGGCCCTTCTTGACGGCAACGGTCCCGACCCCTTCCCCGAGGAGTTCCACCGCCTCGCGACACGCCTGGTCATCGCCGGTGACAAGGGCCATGGGAACACCGTAGTGTCCACAAAGGGCGGCCACGATGCCGATTTCGCCGACGGGCTGCCCATTGATGCGCATGACAAGCCATCGGCCACTTGCCACGGTGTGGGAAAGAACCCCCCGCGGCGTGAGGCCCATGGCATGGATTCCCACAAAAAAGCAGGCATCACACCCCTCCTGAAGCATATCGAGGTAATTTGCCCAGCCGTGGTGGGTGACAAATTCACAGTTTTCGTCCATTTCCTCGGGAATGAGGGAATTAAAGGCCGGACCACCCATGTTTCCCGCGGCACCTGCCCCGTGGGAATCGACCACAACAACCTCGGTGGCTCCCCCGGCCCGGGCGCCGCGCACCGCCGCATTCAACTCCGCGGTGTAAAGGCGGCGCCCCTCCTGATACATTGGCGACCCGTGGCTGACCTGGTCCCAATGGACGATCCCACTCACCCCCTCCATGTCCCCCATGATCAAAACGCGCATGTGAAATGGCTTCCTTTCCTGTTGATCGATACCACGGACAATCAATGTGGACACCGGAAGGGTGACGCAAAGACTTTCGACGCAACCAGATTGGGACTCGACAAGGTTAAATTCCCATCAATATCCCCGGGGATTTTATCCCTTCAGGAATCCTGTTCCCTGTAATGACTGGTTGAATCGTGGCATGCAGGATGGGTATCGTCCTTATGTATGAACCAAGACCTTCCGGGCCTCGTCAGGCCCTTAACCACCCAAGGAGTTTCGCCCATGATCCCAGCCGCCGCCGAGCGTGTCCTCAATCTGCCCCTGCGTCGCCACCTGACACGGTACATCGGGCTGAAACTCGCCATCAATGGCCTGCCGCGATTTCAAAAGGTAAGCGCTGAATTTCTGGACCTCACCGATGAACTGGTCCGCAACCATCAGGAACTCAACCGCCGCCTCAGTGACTCCCTTCCCCCCGTGGACCAGCGCATTCAGGATTATCTGAACCGCCATCTCGCGGATGTTGCCGACGCACAGGGGATCCCTGTACTTCCTTCGAAGACCTTCGTTCTGGATCGCCCCGGTGTGGGCCGGGAAATTTCCGTCCCCGCCGAGGGGCATTACTTCAAGAATGAATACGTCGAATCGTACCGCCTCAGGCAGGGTGTCCTCCACAACCCGGTGAAGGACCGCCGCACCACCCAGGGGGTCTTCCATGTCGCCGAAGGTGGCCTACCCGTCCCCCCCGAAAAGATTTCCGTTCCCAAGCGCACCTTCCTCGCGCTCCTTCGCCGTGCCTTCATGCCGCCCGATTCCCTTCTTGAGCTTCCCTATCATGACGGCCAGCCGGAGAAGGCCAGGACGATGGTTTCCCTCCTCCTGCGACCGGTCGTCGTTCCCACCATCCCGGGACACAATGACGAGCGCACCATGGAGGTGAGGTTTTTTGCACCGGGGGGACTGGTCAGCAATCTGGACTTCGTGGAGTCCATTTTCGGCAACGGCGGGGATCCCTCCCTGCCCGAGAATGATGCCGCCCTCGACACCGACCACTGGACAGGCCACACGGGCTGCGTGATTCTCGCCCCCCACCTCACCAAGTTGACGAAGAAGGAACTCGGTCTCCCCCGCCGCGAGGAGGCCTCCGAGCGGAACATCCGCGAGGGTATGTTCTGGGAGGATCCCAACGAGCTATACAACAACGGCACCGCCTTCAAGATTACCTGCAGGACAACCGAGGGGATTGTCGTCACGGTGATCGCCGACAATTACTTCGGCTACTGCAAGAAGGAGGTAAAAACACAGATTGGCTACTCGGCGAACCTCCTTGGCAACGCGGAGGAGGAACATGCGGGTGGCGCGCTGGCCTTTGCCAGTTACAGCCTGGGTGACCGGTTTCAGTCCGACTCGCGTGTTCCCAACAGTGGCCAGACATACGCCAAGAACCTGGAGACGTTTGCCGACCTGATGGACGCCCACCCCGAGGGGTACGCCGTCGACAAGGTCTTTCCCGACATTCTATACGTCCATGAGACGGCAACAATGAGCCTGGAGGACCAGATGGTCCGCTGGACAATGGCGGGGCGCGAGCACACCATGCGCATCAAGCCGGGCTATACATACGTGCTTCCCTCGGGCTACAAGGTCCACATGGAGCGCCACCCGGCTGCCCCTTCCTGGCGCCTGGTGGGAACAAGCTCCGAGGGCATCTTTTGCCACAAGCCATGCACCGTTTCCGGCGGCGGGAAGTCGGAGATTTCCAAGTCGATCATGGATTCCGCCGACCACGGCCCCATCTTCATCAGCAACTTCAACAAGGACATGGACAAGGTCGAGGAAATCATCAAGCGCGACTATACAGACCGCCATCCCGAGGGGAAGCGCTCCGGCGAGAAGTCCCGGCCGGTGCTGAGCCCCAAACGCTCCCTGGGGTCGGTCATCAAGCTCCTCACCCCCTCCCATGAATATACGGATGAATACAACGCCTGGCTGGAAACGATTCCCGACCGGGTGAAGTCGCTCGTCTTTACCGTCAAGAGGTTCTATCGCCAGGAATGGGGAAACAACTGGCGCGAGTACTTCGGCACCGACCTGGTCAACGGCGAACCCGGGCACATGCTGAAGTACATGGGACGCCGCCTGGTGGGCAAGTACCTCCGGGTCGGGCTGGAGGTCGATGGCTCCTGGCGCATGCACAAGGTCCGCCAGGATTTCTGCCCTGCCGACAAGATGCAGATGGAGGACGACATCACCGCCTCCACCGTCGTGCCGGCCGAATGGCTCGGTAATCTTGTGGGGGAAAAGAAGGCACCCAGCCACAAGTTGACCCGCAACTGCGAATATCGCCTGTTCCAACGTCCCGACGACGCCATCCATCGCGGGGTGGACAAGCAGACCGAGCAGGACCTGTCCAGCCCCGGGAATTTCCTTTCAAACTACCACCCCCTCACCCGGGAGGATGCCCGCCAGATGCTTGCGGACACCATCTCCCTCAGTGAGTATACAGAACCGATGCAGCAGTTCATCCGCGAGATGATCACCGACGAGGAGTATGAATACTTCTCCTGCACGTCCCACCCGCGGATCGTGGACGGCAAGCCGACAAAAAATCCCCGCTATCTTCAGGTGCGTCCCGACCTGATGAATCCGCGCCAGACAAGGCTCGTGGAGGTAAGCACCCGCCTTTTCCGTGGTCTGCCCACCAATCGGGCCGTGATCCATCCGGTCGATGCCGTCCTTCCCGGACGCCGCAACAATCCCCCGGATGCGAAAGCAGGAGTCAGGCCCCTCGCTGTCTATAACCCGATCCATTACCAGGAACCGCCCGAACTGTTCATGGACTTCATTTGCAGCCTCACCGGGAAGTCCCCCTCCACAACGGGGGCCGGTTCCGAGGGCGCCCTTACCAAGGGTCCGTTCAATGCCATCCATGCCACGGCGGACCTGAACAACGCCCTCGTGGCGCTGATCCTCTGCAATCATCACGGCTTCACGACCGCCGCTGGATATATCGGGCCGAATTACCGGGTGGACCACGACATCAGCCTGCTGATTCCGGAAATCTGGTGCCGCCTCTCCCCCACCGAGCGCGACCCCGCCTTCCTCCTTCGCGAGGGATGCTTCGAAAAGCTGGAGGACTTCGAGCATGACGGTCAGGTGATCCATGCCAGCCGCCTGGGCTACCGAATGACGGAGAACTTCGCCCGTCTATACCTTGGCCGCGTGTTTGACAGCCCCACCCGTGTCTTCACGCCGGAGATGCTCCGCCCCGAGAAACAGGGTATGGATATCTATATTGACGGCATCCTCAACATCACCGAGGCCCAGCAGCGCGTCGCCCAGGGGTACCTTGAGGATGGCAGCGTGAAGTCGGCAATTCCGCCCATCCAGGCACTTCTTCACATCATGGCAAGCGGCAACTGGAACGGAAAAACCATCGACGACCCCGAGGTCCGCTCGATGTTCACCCGCGAGTACATCCTGGGAAGCGACTGGTACCGGGAGCGCCTTGAGCGCAAGCGCGATGGCGACATCAACCTCTGGAAGCGCCACGTCGCCACGCTGGAAAACTTCCTCAAGCAACCGATATACAGGACCGAGGCGGAGCGCCTCAACATCCCCGACCGCCTCGAAACCGCACGCAGGCACCTTTCCAATGTCTCAAAGCCCGACTATACGGAAAGACTCGTCGGGACCATTGGCACCGACTCCCTTCACCTGGGCTGATCGACAAACCCGCCACCATTTCGCCGGAACCGCCTCGTTGCGGTTCCGGTTTTTTATTTTGAATCCGCCAATTCACACAGCCTGTCGTAAAGCTCCATCGCCCTTTGATCATCGCATTTTTTTTCGGCACTGCGATTCAGGGCAGGCTCGACAAAATCGCCCTTCAGATCGGCCTCCAGGAACGACTCCATCGCCGGAACCGCCGAACCATCCAGCAACTGCCGGTAATGGATGAACAACCAGCGGCCCGAATGACGGTGGATCTCGAGTATATTTCCATAACAGGAAATGAAGTGCTCCATGCCAATGCGGAGCATCCCGGGATCCTCGGGCTTTTTGTAGAACTTGGCCACACTGTGGGCCGTTGCCGAGGGATGGCGAAAGGTGACAATGAATTGTGTATCCTCGGGAAGGAAACTTCGCCATGGACCCAGTGTATAGCTGAAGCGGGGATCCTTCAGGCAAAACGGACGGCGCGCCCCGGCGATGATTTCCTTCATTTCCCCGGCGCAACGCCATGCGAGAAGACGCGAGGCAAGGGCGCCGGATACTTCAAGACGGGGTGACCCATGGAGCCAGTACATGGCACGCTCGTCAAGATCCGGCTTCCCCCGAAGCATCGCCATACCACCCCGCAAATGGGCAATGATGCGATCATTAATTTGGTTCACCCGGTCGCTCTCAAAAAAACCCTTCGGGTTACCCTCATGAGCCTCAATCAGGTCCCCACCGGGATCATAACCGGACCCGGCAAGAATCCCGGCAACCGTGCTGGTGCCACTTCTCCCACTTCCAAGAACCAAACAATTCCGCATCACACACCTTCGCCGTCCACATGGAATTTCACAGGTAGCCTTGCAACACCGTAGGTGTTATAGTCATTGGCCACACCAACGCCGAAAGGGTCCTGGGGGGGGATGGTGAAACCACCAACGTGATCGCGTCGAATGAGGGGACGAACCCTTGGGATTGCCAACCAGACGGAGACCACATATTCACCGGAAGCAAGGTGGTTGGATATATCGTCGAAGGAAAAAACACATCGCCGGGGCACATCCAGGTCGGGAACGATGAAGTTGGTCAGCTTCGGCGCAAGGCTGGAAACCAGATGACCGTGGGCGGTAAGAATCTCGATACCAACACCGATATTCTTCCTGCCATTCTTCGAAAAGGCCTCCAGTTCAATCGTCAGATCCAGCGTGCGATTCTCAGCCAGTTTCAATTCCGTCTTGAAGCCGCGAAAGCCCACATCGGATTCCGCCTCGTAATGCTCCTCCGCGATGCTCCTGACATCCTGGTTGGATGCCGCAATGGAGGTGAGGTAATACTGGTGCACGGCCTCGCGAGTGGCTCCGTCGAAGACAACCTTGCCATGTTCCAGAACGATACCGCGCTCGCAAAGGGCCTCCACCGCCATCATGTTGTGGCTGACGAAGAGAACGGTCCTGCCATCGTCATGGCTGACTTCCTTCATCTTGCCAAGACACTTGTTCTGGAAGGCCACGTCGCCCACGGCAAGCACCTCGTCGACGATCAGAATTTCCGGCTCCAGGTGGGCCGCCACGGCAAACGCAAGGCGCACCTTCATCCCCGATGAGTAGCGCTTGATGGGGGTGTCGAGGAAGCGTTCGCATTCGGAGAACGCCACAATCTCGTCGAACTTCGCCCGGACCTCCGACCGGGTCAGCCCCAGAATGGCGCCATTGAGATAGACATTCTCCCGCCCGGTCAATTCGGGATGGAAACCCGTGCCAACCTCCAGGAGGCTGGAAACGCGACCAATCAACTCGATGCGACCGACGGAGGGCTCGGTGATGCGGCTGAGAATCTTGAGGAGCGTGCTTTTACCGGCACCGTTGTGCCCAATAATCGCGACCTTTTCCCCCTGCCCCACGGTGAAGTCGATGTCCTTCAGGGCCCAAAAGCTGTTTGTCTCCCGGTTCCTTGTGGCCTTCTTCCTGCCCGTCATCAAGCGAAACCGGTCGGAGATCGTGTCTATAAGCGTGTCCTGGCCGGGACGGCGCCCCAGCTGGTTCGCACCGATGATGTATTGCTTCCCGAGACCCGTGATCTCGATGGCATTGCGGGTCATCGGTGGACCCTGCTTCCGGTGAGGGATATCTGGCTAGACAAAGTCTGCAAAGCTCCGCTCCACCTTTCGGAAGTAGACGATCCCCGTCAAAGAAAGGGCAATCGTCAGGACAATCGCCACCATCAACCCGGGCCAGTGGAGGCTGACATCATCGAAGAAAATCCATCGAAACCCGTCTATAACGCCCACCATGGGATTGATGTAATACAGGTCCATGATCCATTCCCAACCCTGGGGCAACTTGCTCCCCAACCGATCCACAAGGACATCGGTACGGTAGGCAACCGGGGAAATATACATGCCGATCATCACCATGAAGGGGATGATGTGCTTGACGTCGCGGTATTTGACGCAAAGCGCCGCAGCCCAAAGGGAGATCGACATCGTGGTGGAGGCAACGAGGAGCAACAGCACCGGCAGGAGGAGGAAACTCAATCCAGGGAACATGCCGTAATACGCCATCAGGGCGACAAGGATCGCCAGCGAGATGAGAAAATCGACTGTCGCCGTGACAACCCCGCTGGCGGGCAAAATCAGCCGCGGCATGTAGACCTTCGTCAGGAGCGGGGCATTGTTGACGAGACTGAGACTCGACTGCGCCAGCGCCTGGCTGAAAAAGGCCCAGGGCAGCTGCCCGGTCGCCACGATCAGGGGCGTTGGAATTCCCCCCGTTTCCACTTCAGCCAGTCCCCCGAAGATAACCGAAAGAACCCCGATGGTCACCAGGGGACGGAACACAGCCCATGACACCCCCAGGAGGCTTTGCTTGTAGCGAACAACCACTTCCTTCCAACCAAGGAGCCAGAACAATTCGCGATATCGCCACAAATCGGCCCAATAGGCACGCTCGGTTTTCCCGGCCTCGATGACAAGGCTTCTTGATGAAAGTTCACTTGATGGTTTTTGGGAAGGAGTGGACAAGATTTCGGGATGCCTTGAGCAATCAACGTGCAACGAATGGGGAAATTGAGGGGTGCCCCGTGTTGGTGTCAACCTGAGGCAATGCACCTTTCAGTACACCTTCCCGTAATTCTGCCATTAGAATAGCGCCCAACTTTTCAGTCAGGACCGATCATCACTTCGCCTTGACACAAGAAGTCGGTCCAATACCGTTGCTATTGGGGAAGGGGAGTACTTAATATCTCGGGAGTAATCAAGTGGCACAACTAGAGCAGGAGGTCTTAAAGGGCCAGGTTCTCGTGGTTGAGGACAACCCTGTGATACTTCAGGTTTTGTCTTTTGCCCTGGAGCGCTGTGGTCTCGGCGCTACGGCATGGGATAATCCCCTTGAAGCCCTGGAGTATTACCGAAACAACAAAGATGCAATTTCCATCGTCGTCACAGACATCGACATGCCCGGGATTAACGGGTTTGAACTTTGTAACGAAATTCTCGCCGAAAACCCCGACATGGCCTTCATTTTCATTTCGGGTGCGCCCTTCTGTGACCGGCTCGACGCCGACGCTCACCTTGAGCGTTTCCCATTCCTCTCGAAGCCCTTCCGGATCAGCCATTTCCTGGAAGTGCTTTCCAACGAAATGGGAATCGAAACGGTCACTCCAAACCCAACTTCTTCCTGATCATTGGTGTGACGACGGCGGGATTGGCCTTCCCCTTGGTCTTGCGCATGACCCCTCCCATGAGGGCCCCCATGGCCTTTTCCTTCCCACCCTTGAGATCCTCGGCGACCTTTGACATTTCAGCCAGCACCTCATCCACGATCGGCTCCAGGGAGGAGTCATCAAGGGGCTTGAGGCCCTTTTCCTCGACAAGAACGGAGGCTTCCTTCCCCGTTTCCACCATGAGGGGGAAGACCTGCTTGGCGATCTTGCCGGTGATGGTCTCCTTGTCGATGAGGGCAACAAGACCGGCGAGGTTTTCGGCACTCACCGGGAAATCGTCGATGGTGGTGTCCTCGGGCTGCTTGTTGAGCCAGGCGAGGACCTCGCTCATGATCCAGTTGCAAATGCCCTTGGGGTTGCGGTGGCTGGCCACTGCCCGCTCGAAGTAGTTCGCCGTGGCAATGTGGCTGGTGAGGACGCCGGCATCGTAGGGGGACAACTCGAATTCATCCATGAAACGCTGGCGACGTGCGAGGGGCAGTTCCGGCAGGTCCTTGGAAATTTCGGCCTGTTTCTCGGCGGTGATGGTGTAATCGACCAGATCCGGGTCGGGGAAATAACGGTAATCGTTCGCCGTTTCCTTGCTGCGCATGGAACGCGTTTCACTCCGTGCCTCGTCCCAGAGGCGGGTTTCCTGGGCCACACGGCCGCCCTCCTCCAGGATGTCCGCCTGCCGTTCATATTCCGCATCGATGCACTTGAGGACGACACTCATGGAGTTGAGGTTCTTGACCTCGACCTTTTGGCCGTATTCGGTGGAGCCCGGTTTGCGCAGGGACATGTTGAGCTCAAAGCGCAGGGAGCCCTCCTGCATTTTGCAGTCTGAAACGTCCAGATACTGGAGGAGCGTGCGCATGGCATTCATGAAGGCAGCCGCCTCCTCCCGCGAGCGCAGATCAGGGCGGGTGACGATTTCGAGGAGCGGAGTTCCGGCTCGGTTGAGGTCGACGAGGGAATAATCCACGGCCCGGCCTTCGGGGTGGATGTTTTTTCCGGCATCCTCCTCCAGGTGGATATTGTCGATACCGATGCGCTTGACCGTGCCATCCGGCTGGCCGACATCGATCCACCCATCGGTGCCAATGAAACGGTCGTTCTGGCTGATCTGGTAATTTTTGGGAAGATCCGGGTAGTAGTAATTCTTCCGGTCGAAACTGGCCACGTCGGGGATTTTGCAGTTCATTGCCAGGGCGGTCTTGAGGGAAAGATCGAAGGCTTTCCCGTTGAGAACGGGAAGGGAGCCGGGCATTCCGAGGCACACGGGACACACGTTCGTGTTGGGGGGCGCCCCGAAGGCCGTGGAACAACCACACCAGACCTTGCTGTTGGTTTTCAGTTCGGTGTGAACCTCGAACCCGATGACAATTTCAAAATCCATTCAAGCGCACTCCACGGGCGAATCAACGTCGGGCGAATGGTTGGAAGGGATGGGCCTGCGGGTCAAATGGAGCCTTGGCTGAATTCTTCACTTGATCACTGGGTTTGAAGGGGGAATAAGAATTCAGAAGAATAAATCACCATGACATGGAGCATTATCAGGCCATGATCCACAGAATTTCGGGCCCATTACATCGATTTGAGCGCCCCTTCCAGCCGATGGTGCGCCTGTTCGGAGCCTGTTTCGCCGGGAGCACCGTTTTCTTCCTCCCCCTGCTCCTGATCTTCTCCGGCGAGGATCAATCCGCCTTCGAGCAGTTCTTCGCGACGACCATCGTGTTTATGACTTTCCTGGCCGGGATTTACATGATTGTGGGAAGCGAAGTCGCCACGATAAACATCAGGACACGCAAGGTCGAAAGCTGGTATCATGTGCCGTGGTTCAAATTGCCGGTCTGTCAACGGGGCCTGGCCAGGCTCGTGGGGGAAGTGCGTGTCGCACGCGAAACCATGCGCAGTGCGGAATGGGCTCATCGGGTATCGTACCGGTGGGTGATTCTGATTCCCCGGGAGGAAGGACACCGCCCCATTCGGTTCCTTAACTTTCCGGACCCGGAAACGGCTGAAGCGGTCGCCACCAAGGTTGCAAAGCTCCTCGAACTGGAGTTCGACCCCAATTCCATCACGCGGTGACTCTCCCCCTTGACCGAAATCAGGGGTTTGAAGCAGCCTGCCTCACTCAATCAGGGATGGGGTCCACCAACTCCAGCCCCCATTTTCCAAAGCGGGAGTCTTTCCACAGTGATGTTATTCAAGCGGGCATGCCTGATAATCGCCGGAGTGATGACTGCCAACATGGCCCACGCCGTGATGATCAACGAATATATGGCATCGAATGGGAGCACGATCCATGATTCCGAGGGGGATGCGCCGGATTGGATCGAACTGTTCAATCCCTCCAGCGAACCCATCGACCTTGAAGGCCATCACCTGAGCAACAACCCGAACAACCCGGCGCGGTGGAAGTTCCCTTCCGTGGAGATTCCGGCCGGGGGCTTCCTTCTCGTATGGGCCTCGGGAAAGGATCGCATCAACGGGGAGGAACTCCATACAAACTTCCGAATTTCCTCGGCAGGAGCACCACTCCTCCTGGTGGGGCCTGACGGGAAAACGATTCTGGACCAGGTGGACGAGGCAGCCGTCCCCCGGGATGTCTCCCGTGGCCGGGTGCCCGACGGCACGGGGGATTTTCACTTCTTCCACAACCCCACTCCGGGAGCAGAAAACGATACTCCCGGATATGCTGACATCCTGGCGCCGCCGGAGTTTTCCGTCCAACCCGGCTTTTACAGGGAGCCCTTCGAGCTGGAACTGAACCACCCCGATCCCGATGTCACCCTTGTCTATACCACAAATGGATCCATTCCCACCCTTGAGGACACCCCCTACGAGGGACCGATCCTGATCACGGACCGCACGTCCGAGCCAAACCACTTCAGCTCCTTCGTAACCAGCCTCTTCGAATATCCCCACCCCTATACCCATATCAATCCATCACACAACCTGACGAAGGGAACCATCCTCCGTGTCACCGCCTTCCGGGACGGGTACATGGAAAGTTCCACGACGACGGGAACATTCTTTGTCTTCCCCGAGGGTCGGGAGCGATATACACTCCCGGTGATCTCCCTCGTGACGGAGAAGAAGGGCTTCTTTGACGAGGAGGAGGGCATCTATGTCGTCGGGGTCCGTGGCAATGCAAACAATCCGGCCATGGGCAACTACGCACAACGGGGAAGGGACTGGGAGCGCCCGACCAACTTTGAATACTTCGACCTCGACGGCGAACTGGCCGTTTCCCAACTGGTCGGTGCACGCATCCATGGCGGCTGGTCGCGCCGATTTCCACAAAAGACCCTGCGTCTATACGCACGAAACGGGTACGGGGACTCCCATATTCGCCACCGGTTCTTCGAAGACAGGGAACATGACGCGTTCCGCCGCCTTCTCCTCAGAAACTCCGGCAACGACTGGCGATTGAGCATGATACGGGACGCAACCGTTCACGAAGTCACCCGCCCGATGAATGTCTCCACCCAGGCCTACACCCCCACCATTGTCTTCCTGAACGGCGAATATTGGGGCATTCACAACATCAGGGAACGGTACGACCGGCATTTGCTCGCCCGCAGGAAGGGACTTGATCCCGACAAGGTCGACATCCTCACCGCAAATATCAACGTCAAGGCCGGCGAGCGCGGTCACTACGATCAACTCATCATGCTTGCCTCGGAAACAGATCTTGCAGATCCCGCAAACATGGCCGCGATTCATGAACTGATGGACGTGGAGAACTTCATCAACTACAATGTCACACAAATCTATCATGGCAATACGGACTGGCCAAACAACAATATAGATTACTATCGCGCCCAGGTGCCCTTCGACCCAACCCTCCCGCCGGGAAGGGACGGGCGCTGGCGCTGGCTCCTCTATGATGTTGACCGCTCCTTCGGATACCTCAGCGATCCCGATAGGAACACCCTCCAGTGGGCCACAAACCGCCTCAACGGAAACACCAACCAGGAATGGCCCAACCGACTCCTTCGCAGCCTCCTTGACAACGACCAGTTCCGCATCGACCTGGTCAACGCCTTCGCCGACCACCTCAACTCCACCTTCCAGCCCGCGCGGGTGCTTTCCATTATTGATGCCTTCTCAGCCCGCATTGACCCCGAAATCGACGAATTCCACGACCGCTGGTGGACGACTGCCAACCATCGGGGCCGCTGGAATCGGGAGCTGGAAGATATGCAGGAATATGCCGTTGAACGTCCCGCCTATTTGCGGCAACACATTCGCGAATACTTTGATATAGACAGCGACATCTCCCTGACGATCTCCACCAATACCGCTCTGGAGGGCGGTCGCGTTCGTGTAAATACACTCCTTCTTGATCCCACCGTGGCGGGACTCGGGGAAAACATCCACCCATGGACGGGAACCTACTTTCAGGGAATACCGCTGACAATCACGGCAATTCCCAATCAGGGGTACCGCTTCACGGGTTGGCAGGACATGAGTTCAGGGAAGGCAGGCGCCGACCTTTCCGATTCGAAGACTCTCTCCATCACACCGGATGGCGACACCCATCTTCTCGCCACCTTCGAGGCCGCCGAAACCGACCGCCCCATGCACTATTGGAGCTTCAACAATGGGGAGGACTTCCTTTCCCCGGACTATACAACCGGCGGGGGCCACATTGAGTTCGATCTTGCTGACGAAAGCGAGGTCACGACCGGATCGGGCCAGGGATTCAGCGGGGAGACCAGTCTCTTCGGCGAACCGGCGGGCGACCACCTCCGTCTTAATGATCCCATCGGCTCGACAATGACAGTCAGAATTCCCACCACCGACTTTTCCGACGTACAGCTTGCCTACGAGTCGAGACGATCCGGCCAGGGCGCCGGAATCCAGCGGGTCTCCTATTCCCTCGATGGAACCGCTTTCTCCTTCCTACAGGAGAACGTGATGGATAACGACGATCCACAAATATACACCATGGATTTCCGCTCCATCCCGGGTACTGATGATAATGAATCCTTCGCCGTGCGGATACACTTCGAGGAGGGCGCCGGTGGCACGGCGGGCAACAACCGCTTCGACAATGTCACCGTCACCGGCACGCTCATCCCCGGACGGGACTTGCCCCCCCTCCCCCTTGCCCCCATGCCCGACAGAACCTTGACTGCAGGCATCTCACCCATGGTGATCGACCTCACTGAATACTTTGACTTCGATGCATCAACGGAGGTTTCCTCCTCCAGCAACATGCCCGCCGTCCTGACCACCGGCATCGACGGCCAGACGCTCCTTCTTGCGGGCCATTCCCAGGGCGAGGCAACTGTCACCGTCTCCGTTGATGACCTTGAAGCCGAGTTCCGGGTCCTTGTCTATCCACGGCCCCACGTCCTGGCGGAATCACCCTACACCTTCACACGCTGGGAAGCGGACAACCCGGCGCTTTCATTCCCTGCCGGCATGATTTTCCTCCAGTCCGAGGTTACCGACCCCGGACTGATGGAACCTCTCACCCGTGACTATAACGTCCCGATGGAGGACACCCATCCCGACGACATGGAAACCTTTGGTTTTCCCTACAACAATACAAGGCGCACCCGTCTGAGCGGCCTGGGGGATGCGGGAATTTCCTTTATCAACACGGGAAGGGGACGCGACCTGGGCGGGGCGCTGGTCTCCCTTGATACCCGGGGAACCATCTCGCCCACCGTAAGCTGGGTGGCCGGAACCGTCCTCGAAAACGAGCGTATATACGCCATCTCCCTGCAATACCGCATCCTACCCTCGGAGGAATTCGTGAATATCCCCGGCACGGTTTATTTGACTGCCGAAATGGGGGACGAGGTGAGCTTCGGGCCGATTCCCCTCCCCGAGGAAACGCACAACCAGCAGAATGTCCAACTCCTCTGGCGCTACCATCATGTGGAGGGCGAAGACGGTCCCCGCGCCAAGCTCCGACTCGACGATATAGACATTCGCGAGGGCGAGACACAACCAACCTTTTGGGTACTGTGGTGATTACCCACCAGCCTACATGAACCCCTGGTCCACCATGGCATCGGCGACGCGAACGAAGCCGCCCACGTTGGCACCCTTCAGGTAATTGACACAACCATTGCGGCCACCGTACTCCACGCATTTCTCGTGGATGGCGTCCATGATGCTGCGAAGTTCCTTGTCGACCTTCCCCGATGACCATGGAAGCCGCTGGGAATTCTGGGCCATCTCCAGACCCGATACAGCAACACCACCCGCATTGGCGGCCTTGCCCGGTGCGAAGAGCACCCCCTTGGCATCGAGAATCTTTACGGCCTCGTAGGTGGTCGGCATGTTGGCGCCCTCGACAACAGCAATGACCCCATTTTTGACAAGCTCGTTGGCGTCCTCTTCCCCGATTTCATTCTGTGTCGCGCAGGGTATCGCCACGTCCCCCTCCACGGCCCAGGGGCGCTTGTCCTCGTGAAACCCGGCACCGGTTTCATCGGCATATTCCTTGATCCGACCGCGGCGCACATTCTTGATTTCCCGCAGGATCTCCAGTTTCTCCGCCGTGAAGCCATCGGGTTCATGGACGAACCCACCGGAATCGGAAAGGGTCAGCACCTTGCCCCCCATCTCCAGAAGTTTTGCCGCGCAATGCTGGGCAACATTCCCCGATCCGGACAACAGGAACCGCTTCCCATCGATGTCGCGGTCATGCTGCTGGAGGAGGTTCTCCAGGAAATAGACAACCCCGTATCCCGTTGCCTCGGGACGGAGGAGACTTCCTCCCCATTCTGGGCCCTTGCCGGTGAAGGTCCCGTCAAAACGATTGGAGAGGCGTCTATACATGCCATACATATAGCCAACCTCGCGGGCACCAACACCGATGTCACCGGCGGGGACATCCACGTCGGCTCCGATGTGGCGACTGAGTTCAACCATGAAGGCCTGGCAGAAACGCATGATCTCGCCGTCGGACCGTCCCTTGGGATTAAAGTCCGATCCCCCCTTTGCCCCGCCGAGGGAAAGACCCGTCAGGGAATTCTTGAAGATCTGTTCAAATCCGAGAAACTTCAGAATGCCGAGATTCACGGAAGGATGGAAACGAATTCCGCCCTTGTAGGGACCGAGGACATTGCTGAATTGAACGCGGTAACCGCGGTTAACCTGGGCCACGTTCTTGTCATCCTGCCAGACGACACGAAACATCACCACGCGGTCCGGTTCGGAAAGCCGCTCAAGGATGGCCTGATCCTTGTATCGCTTTTTCCCCTTCATAAAGGGAATGACTGAATCCAGGACCTCGCGAACGGCTTGGAGGAATTCCGGTTCGGAGGGACATTTTTTTTCCAGCTTGCTGACGAATTCTTCTGTTTCCTTCAGATTGTCCACTGTCATTATGCTTTCCTTTGCTCCCATCGCGGATTCCAATTGTCCGCATTCTGGTGGAACGAATCACTCACCGGCCCCGATTGAACTTCGAGGGTGGTGGGGTGGTCAAGGCAGGGATATTACTTGGAGGGGCCGCTTCGTCGCGGCGGTGGGGGTGGCTTGGGGACGGATTTGGAGTCGAGGCGATCATCATCATCCAACTCCACGATTCCATCCCGTATTTGGAGCGGCTTGACAGGAGGCTTGCGTGGTTGGGAGGTGTCCGACTTTTGGTCCTTCTTTAAGGACGAACGCTCGGGAACCTCGGAGTTGCTTTCCATTTCCGCAAGGCGCTTCGTGTCGAGTTCCGCAGATGAGGGGAGGTGATCGTGGAAATCATCCTCCGGTACTTCCCCCCCGGGACCGACGGTGTTTTCAGATTCAATTCCCTCCAGATGGAGGGATTCATCGTTTGTCTTTTCCACCGGAACCTCAACACGGGAGGGGCGGATTGGTTCCACCGGCAAGTCGAATTCATTGCCCAGTTGGTCGGATAGATCGACATACATCTCGTACTTTTCCAACATTGACTGAAGGATATCCTGATACTCATCGACCCTGGCGAACTCATGGTTTCTCAGCGCGATGTCCTGACGGAGCATTGTCTCCTTGATGCGCTTGAGATCCTTCTCCTCGAACATTTCGTACGCCTTCTCAATGACTGCGTTGAGGCGGCTTTGAAGGCGATCCACCTGGGCACGACGATGGGCCGACTGGACATACTCACGGTCGGCATCCATGTGACCCCGGGCATCCTCCAGAATTTTCTCAACCTCTTCCTTGTTGATCTGGGCGAAGTCCCCGTATCCCTCAATTTGAATGCCCGTGCTTTGGCCTGTGGTCAGGTCGACGGCGCTGACCTCCAGGATACCATCAGCGTCTATACGAAAGTGCACCTCGATTTCCGCAAGCTCCTTGGGCATCGGAGGGATTCCCGTGAGGCGGAAACTGGCCAGCGATCGATTCTCGGAGGCAATGGCACGCTCGCCCTGAAGGACATGGACGAGGACGCTCGTCTGGTTGTCGACAACGGTGGTGAACTTGCGGGTCGCCTCGCAGGGAATGGAGGAATTGCGTTCGATCAGTGCCCGAAAAACCCCGCCCGCCAGCTCGATCCCGAGGGACAACGGCGTGATGTCAAGGAGGAGGACATCGGCGAGGTCACCGCGCATCACACCCGCCTGGATCGCAGCGCCAATGGCCACGGCCTCGTCGGGATTGACCGACTGGTTCGGCTCGCGACCGAAGACTTCCTTCACCAGTTCCTGAACCCTGGGGATGCGGGTGGAACCACCAACCAAAATGACTTGTTCGACCTGCTGGGGCGTCAGGTTCGCATCATCGAGGGCAGACCGGCATGGTGGAATGAGGCGCTGGAAGATCGGTTCCATCCACTCGTTAAATTGATCCCGGGTAACATCGACCTCGTAGTGCTTCGGCCCTGTGGAATCGGCGACGATGAAGGGGAGGGAAATATGGGTGCTGGCAAGGGAGGACAACTCGACCTTGGTTTTTTCCGCGGCCTCGCGAATGCGCGAGATGGCCTGGGAATCAGTGGTCGGGTCTATGCCGGTCTCCTGAAGAATACCGTCGGCGATTTCCTGGAAAAATTTGAGGTCTATATTGTCGCCGCCAAGGTTCGTGTCGCCGTTGGTCGAGAGGACTTCGAAAATTTCCCCCTGAAGCTGAAGGACGGAGATGTCGAAGGTACCACCACCAAAGTCGAATACCGCGATGATCTCATTGCGATCCTCCAGCTCAAACCCGTAGGCGAGGGCCGCAGCTGTTGGCTCGTTGATGATGCGCAGGACGTTGAGTTCCGCCAGTTCGGCGGCACGCTTGGTGGCGACCCGTTGGGAGTCATTGAAATAGGCGGGGACGGTGATGACGGCGTTGTCGATGTAATCGTCGAAGAAGTCCTCGGCGACCTGCCGCATTTTCCGTAGGACTTCGGACGCCACGAGTTCGGGGGGAATAATACGGCCATCGCCAAGGCGAATTTCCGCTCGTCCCTCGGATCCCTCCACAACTTCAAAAGGGAAGTCCTCGGCGAAATCAGCCACTTCCTCGAACCGCTTGCCCATGAGGCGTTTGGCGGATCGGACAACTTGGGAGGAATTCGTGATGGCCTGGCGCTTGGCCAGTTCCCCGACAAGGATTTCCTCCTTGCCGAAGAGGACGGTTGAGGGCGTTGTTTTTTCACCCTCGGGGTTGACGATGGTTTCGGCCCGTGCCTGCTCCACACTCGCCACGACCGAGTTGGTGGTCCCAAGGTCAATACCTATGGTGCGGCCCATTTACTTGTCACCAAAAATGGAGGGGAGGATTTTCGCGAGAAAGCTGCCCCCTTCCTGCTTCTTTGCCGTTCCGGCTTTCCCCTTTTTGTCGGGGCTGATGCCCATCAATTTCAAGCGCATTTTGGCCTTTTCATTGTCGGCATCCCAATTGAGGACATCCTCGTAAACGGCACGGGCCTTGGAGGTCACCCCGACCGTTTCGTAAATCTCGCCGAGGCCCAGCTTGAAGTCCATGTTGTAGGCATCAAGTTCACAGGCCCGCTCGGCAGCCTGCACGGCACGGCTGAAGGAGCCCTTTGTTTTCACAAGGCTCGCTGCCAGCTTTACGTGGTACTGGGGTTCGCTGTCGGGGTCATTCTTGACTGCTGCTTCGAAGAAGGGCAGGGCCTTTTTGTAGTCGGCCTGCTTGAAATATTCCATTCCCTTCACGAAGGCCTTCTGGGCGGTGAGGACACGCTGGGAGGCGACATCGGAGGAATTGACGACCTTTGGGGTGCTCGCCTCATTGGATCCGCTGGGGGGGGGACTGGAAGGTGCGGTGGCAACGGGGGGCGTGGCTCCTCCTCCGTTGGGCGGAGGGGCAGGTTTGGGGGCGGTTGGCCCTGCCGATGGACCCGTGGGGCGATTGCCCGAATCGTATTCCGCCCGCTTGCGGGGATCCTTCAGGACATTGTAGGCCTTGCTGATCGTGGCGAGGCGCTCGGCATTTGTCCGTGCCTCCTCGGGGGTCTTTGCCTTGTCGGGATGGAGGTCCCTTGCAAGGGCATAATAAGCGCGCTTGATCTCCCTTTCAGGGACATTGCGATCAACGCCGAGAATGCGGTAATAATCGTCCTTCGCCATGATGGGGCCGGGGGCCGGTTCCTTCAGTGTTGCCACGAGATTCCCACAGGACCGCAATTGCGGTCGTGGAAGGCGAGATTGCCCTATTTTCTGCCCAAGTGTCAACGCCTATGCAGGCAGAAACTCTGCACATTTGGTAAAAAACACTCAATCGATGAGTTCCAGCAGCGGATAAAATCGTGGAAGGATGAAGGTTTCACGTTCTTCATTCCACGCGATGCCTGGCAACTGCCGGTTACCAAGTACCCATTCGTAAATATCCCTGATTTCCTTCATGTTCTCCCTGCCCGCCCGGTTCTGGCCGGAGGCATGATCGAGGATGAGGCGGGCACGGAGGTGTTCCAGTTCCCGCTCAATGAAGGCGGCGGCGATGAGGTCGGGGAACTCCGGCCGGGAGCCGTACTCCCCGTGGAGATCCTCCCAGTTCAGAAACTCCCGGGCCTCCTCCAGAAGAAGATCCCGATCCCAACGCCCCTGGTCCCGAAGGGATTCCGCCGCCAGACGGAGTTCGCTCAACATACTCTGCGCGATGCGCCTGTTCGCCTCCTTCATTTCCGCCACCGATTGCCGTTCTCTCCCCATGATATACTCCCGAATTTCCCAAAACCCACTGATTATGTTATGCGGGTCGTCTCCCAAGTAGGAGGGAAGTTCATCAAGGTGGTGCCCAACCTGGCTTGTGAAGGTGGCGATGGCTTCCTCGAGGGTTTCCTCCCCGAGGGCCTCGTCCAATGCGGAATAAAACAAATCAATGGCCTCCTCCTTGTAGGCCTCCAGATTCGTCAACGCGACACCATCCAACAACTGTACGGCGCGGCTGACCTTTTCCTCGTCGATTGCCCCCTCGCTGGATTGCATCAGGAATTCCTCGACCTGCTCATCGAGCCACGTTGCGGCAATCTGGAACCTGATATTGGCGAGCTGCACCTCGCCAAGCTGCTCCCCGACCAATTCCTCCATGCGTTTGTGAACGCCCTTCATGTCCTCCATGCTCTTGTCGAGCATCGATGTGGTCAGAACCCGGCGGAAATCATCGGAGGGGGCAAAGAGAAGAACATCGCCACTTTCCTCCCGCCTGCCACAGGAAATCAGCAAAACAAGGATGAATACTGAAAGTAAGGGGGAAATGAATCGAAAATTTTTCATGGAAAACTTTAAGCCCTTCAGCTTGGGGAATCGACTTCAAGGAGGAGTTCCTGTTGCCCAACAAATCGCCCTCCTCCATCCTTATACTCAAGGGAATTGAAGATTATTTCAACTCGGAGCAATAAAATCCATGCAATACAGACAACTTGGCAATCGGGGACCCCTCGTTTCAACAATCGGATTCGGTGCATGGGCCATCGGTGGCATGAACTGGGGGGAAACGGATGACGATGTCAGCAGGAAGGCCATCCATGCCGCCCTCGATGCCGGGGTCACCTTCATTGACACCGCCGACGTTTACGGCTTCGGGCACTCGGAGGAACTCATCGCCCAGGTACTTCGCGATCGGGGGGGATCGGACGGAATTGTCATCGCCACGAAGGCGGGAAATGACTTTTACAACACATCCGACAAGGACGATGCCGGCTACGGGCCGATCAAGTCCAATGCCGACCGCGACTATATCATCTTCGCCGCCGAGCAATCCCTCAAGCGTCTCGGTGTTGATTGCCTGGACATCCTCCAGCTACACAGCCAACCGACGGAAATGCTGGAACGCGACGACCCCTGGGAGGCCCTCGCCACCCTCAAGCGCCAGGGGAAAATCCGTCATGCAGGGTGGAGCATTTCCTCGTTCAAGGAAACGGAACAGGCCCATTTGCTTGAACGCCATGGCGACCTGATTGACGTGATCCAGGTGCGCTACAACCTGCTGGAACGCGAGGCGGAGGACGTCCTGTTCCCCCTGGCCCAAAAACTGGGAACAGGAGTGATCGTGCGGATTCCGATTCTCTTCGGCCTTCTCTCGGGCAAGTTCACCCGCGAATCGACCTTCACCGGGGACGATCACCGGAAGATGAACCTGTCTCCGGAAAAGCTCGATGTCTATCTTTCCAACCTGGAACGGATGCGCCCCCTCTTTGACAGCCAGCCGGAACAGTCAATGACCCAGGTCAGCCTTCGGTTTTGTCTCTCCCACCCGGCCTGCCACACGGCAATCCCGGGGGCAAAGACCTCCCAACAGGTGGCGGAAAACTCCTCGGCGTCCGATCTGGGGCCGATTCCCCGCGATATCATCCCGCCCCTTTCCTGAACACGGGGTTGTATTGACATCGTTCCCAGAAAGACCAACAGCGGGCCGATGATATTGACCCATGGCTAGACGCCACTGAACCAAGGGAAGGAGGCTATTTCCGCTGCACGCTCCATACACGGACAAGGCTCCTCCGGATTCTCCTACCGGGAAACGATCCGGTCGCACCCCACGAGCGGAAATAATAAGAGCGAATTCATTGACCCCCTTCGGCCATTGGGATTCTCATGGTTCCATTGTGGTTCCGGTAATCCCCGAAACCTCTTTTTTTCTCAAAAAAATCACCTCAAGGGAACTTCTGAAACGGTGCGACACAGAAAAACGACATGGTTGATTCAACTGGCCGGATTCCTGCCAATTTTCGCCATGTTGGCCGGATGCGGTCACATTTTCCGCACCAGCCCGGGCACAACAGCCTCCAAGGACGACCAACTTATGGCGCTGGAAAAAATCCCCCTTATTCCCCGCGAAATAATTTTTGGTAATCCCGACCGTGCCGCCGTGCGGCTCAGCCCCGACGGCCGCCACATCACCTTCCTCGCCCCCCTCAATGATGTCCTCAATATCTGGATCGCCCCCGCCGATGATCCCGATGCGGCGGAACCCCTCACGAGGGATGATGGCCGCGGCATTCGCATCTATTTCTGGGCCTTCACCAATGAGCATGTCCTTTACCTTCAGGACCGGGAAGGCGACGAAAACTGGCGTGTCTACTCAGTGAATGTCAAATCCCGTGAGACCACCGACCTGACACCGCTCCATGGGGTACGCGCCCAAATCCAGGCTGTCAGCCGCCACTTCCCCGACGAGTTGCTCATCGGCCTCAACGACCGCGACCCGAGCTATCATGATATACATCGCGTGAACCTCCACACCGGCGAGCGGGAGCTTGTCCTCGAGAACGAGGGATACAGCGGCTTCATTGTCGACGACCAGTTCAACGTCCGGTTCGGCCATCTATACAACCAGGACGGATCCTACCAGTACCGCATCATGGAGGAGGACGGCTCCTGGGCGGACTTCATGACCGTCCCCCCCGAGGACACCTTCAACACCTCCATCTCCGGCTTCGACAAGGATGCCACCAGCATTTATCTGGTGGAAAGCCGCAACCGCATCACCAGCGCCCTGACACTCTACAACCTGGAAACCGGCGAGCAAACGCTCCTCGCCGAGGATGAACGGGCGGATCTTGACGGCACCCTCCGCCACCCCACCGAACGCCATGTCCAGGCCGCCGCCTTCGAATATGACAGGGTCTCCTGGCAAATTCTCGACGAGGATATACGCCCCGACCTGGAGGCACTTGCCAAGGTTGATCCCGGCGAGCTTCAGGTGACCAGCCGCACCATCGACGACCGCCGCTGGATCGTTGCCTTCACCGTCGATAATGGCCCGTTGCGCTATTACCTCTGGGATCGCGACAATCAGAAGGGCACCTTTCTTTTCACCAATCGCTCGGTTCTGGAGGGGCTTCCCTTCGCCTCCATGCGCCCGGTCGTCATTCCCTCCCGCGATGGCTTGAACCTGGTCTCCTACCTTACGCTCCCCCTTCATGCCGAACTGAACGAGGACGGATGGCCGACGACACCCCTCCCCATGGTGCTCCATGTTCACGGTGGCCCCTGGGCGCGGGATTCCTGGGGCTATAACGCCACCCATCAGTTCCTCGCCAACCGGGGATACGCCGTGCTCTCGGTGAACTTCCGCGGCTCCACAGGCTTCGGAAAGGATTTCCTCAACGCAGGCAAGCGCGAATGGGGCGCCGCCATGCACGATGACCTGGTCGATGCCGTCAATTGGGCCGTGGACAAAAACATCGCCGACCCCGACCGCGTCGCCATCATGGGGGGAAGCTACGGGGGATATGCCGCATTGGCCGGCCTGACCTTCACACCCGACCTGTTCGCCGCCGCCATCAGTGTGGTCGGCCCTTCAAACCTGATCACCCTGCTGGAATCAGTCCCCCCCTACTGGGCACCCGCCCAGGTGATGTTCCGCGAACGGGTGGGCGACCACACCACCGAGGAGGGAAGGGCCTTCCTCGAATCACGGTCTCCGCTGACACATGTCGACAATATCCGTCGCCCCCTCCTCATCGGTCAGGGCGCCAACGATCCCCGGGTGAAGCAGGCCGAATCTGACCAGATCGTGGAGGCCATGGGGGAACGGGGCATTCCGGTAACCTACGCCCTGTACCCCGATGAGGGGCACGGGTTCGCCCGACCCGAAAACCGCATCTCTTTCAACGCAGTTACAGAAGCGTTCCTCTCGGTAAACCTTGGGGGACGTTTTGAACCGGTGGGGGACGCCTTCAAGGGCGCGACCATCACCGTACCGAGTGGAGCCGATGATGTTCCCGGCCTCCGAGAAGCCCTGGAAGCCCGAACAGACTGAGGTCACCATCATCACCATGGAGTTCCGAAATATGCAGGAGATCGCCGTCGACCTTGATGAACGCAGTTACAGGATTCTCATCGGCCCGGGCCTGATTGATCAGGCAGGTACCCACATCGGGCAGGTCCTTCGTGGCAGGGATATTTTCCTCGCCGTGGATGAAAACAGTGCACGCCCCCATGGCCAGAAACTTGAGAACGCCCTCACTGCTTCGGGCCTGCGCGTGGTCACCCATATCCTCCCCGCCGGGGAACCAACCAAGTCGACAGCACGGCTCGATGAATTGTGGGACGCCATGAGCGCGGCTCGGTTTGGCCGACAGGCGGCAATTGTGGCCGTCGGTGGCGGGGTTGT
>JAFIGB010000272.1 GCA_020831705.1 Candidatus Sumerlaeia bacterium
TTCCCATGGTTTCCATGATGGACGGATGGCACCCCCACAAAACACCCCCCGATGCCTTGCCTGAACACCGGGGGGGGAGGGTTGTCTATATGGGTTGATGCCGCTGGTGCTGGGTTATTCCTCGTGTTTGATGGAGGAGTCCTTGACGACTTTTTCCTGCACCTGGGGGGGGCAGGGGTCGTAGTGGCTGAAGGTGGCCTCGAAGACGGAACGTCCGTGGGTCATCGAGCGCAGGTCACGGCTGAAGAAGGCCATTTCCCCCTGGGGAACTTCCGAAGTGATGACCACACGGTCGCCTATCTGCTCGTTGCCGCTGATGCGTCCGCGGTGACTGGATAGATATCCCATAACGTCGCCCATGTAGGCGGCGGGGATGGTGACGATGACTTTCATGATCGGTTCGAGAAGGACCGGATTGCAGTTGGGGGCGACGTGCTTGAAGGCCATGGACCCGGCCACCTGGAAGGCCATGTCGCTGGAATCAACCGCATGGTGGGAACCATCGTAGCACGCGGCCAGGACATCGACCATGGGATAGCCGGCGATGATACCCCGGTGCATGGCCTCGACAATACCCTTTTCCACGGAACTCTGGAAGTTGGTGGGAATAACACCACCGACGATTTCCCACTTGAATTCGAATCCACTCCCCCGGGGAAGGGGTTCGAGGCGGACATGGCAGTCGCCAAATTGCCCGCGACCACCCGATTGCTTCTTGTATTTCCCCTGGCCCTGGCCCTTTTTCGTGATCGTCTCTCGATACTGGACCTTCGGCGGTTCCATGACAATTTCGACCTTCGCCACGGCGGTGAGGCGATCGAGGGCCACCTCAAGATGGGTGTCGCCCATGCCGTGGAGGATTGTCTGGTGCAGGGAGGCATCTCGCTCAATGCGCAGGGTCGAGTCCTGGTCGAGAAGGCGGTGGATCGCCATGGAGATCTTGTCCTCCTCGCTCTTGATCTTGGCGTGTATAGACATGGAGACCGTGGGGGGCGGTATGACGGTCGCCTCGTAGACCGGGTTGGGCGGGCTCGGATCGGCCAGGGTGTCCCCGGTGTGGACGTTCTGCAGTTTGGCGAAGCAGCCAATGTCACCGGTGTACAGACGCGGGACGGCGATCTGGCTCTTTCCACGGAGGGCAAAGACATGGCCCGCCTTCATGGTTTCGCCGTTGCGTGTGTTAAGGAAGGTGCAATCCCCGGTGACACTTCCACAGACGACCTTCACGAAGGAAAGACGCCCGGCGAAGTCATCGTTGACCGACTTGAAGACGAAGGCGCTGAAGGGTTCATCGGGATTGAGGGCGCGAAGCTCGTGGCCCTTTGCGGGATCCTTGGGATCGACCTGGCAACGGAATCCCTTGCGGTAATTCGGCGAGGGGCATTCCTCCTGGATGAAGTGAATAAGTCCGCTGAGGCCGATTTCCTTCTCGGCGGAGCAGCAGACCACGGGGATGAAGCGCCCGTCCTGAAGGTCCTCACGAAGGCCCCGGCGGATTTCCTCCTCGGTGAGGGTTTCCTCCATGAGGAATTTTTCCGTCAATTCATCATCCCCCTCGGCGGCTGCCTCAATGAGCGCCTTGCGGGCTGCCTTGGCGGCTTCAAGCATGTCGGCGGGAATGTCCTCCACCCGCTTGTCGGTGCCTGATTCGTAAATGGCCTTCATGTCGAGGAGGTCGATGACGCCCTTGAAGTCGGCACCCTGGCCGATGGGAAGGGTGACGGGGATGGTGTGGGCATCGAAGGTCTGTTCGATGCTGGCCATTGCCTGCTCGAAGTTGGCCCGCTCCTTGTCCATCTTATTGATAAGAATGGCGACGGGGATGTTGTATTCGTGGGCGAATTGCCAGGCGAACTCAGTGCCGACCTCGACCCCGGTTTCGGCGTCTATGACGATCAGGCACATTTCGGAAATGCGGATGGCGTTTTTGATTTCCCCCACGAAGTCCCGAAATCCGGGGCAGTCGAGGAGGTTAATCTTGAAGTCATCAAATTCCAAGGGGACGAGGGTGGCATTAATGGAGCACTGGCGCTGCTTTTCCAGGGGGTCGTAGTCGGATTGGGTGGAGCCGGCCTCGACCGTTCCCTTCCGATCCACGAGACCGTGAATATGGAGAAGGGCCTCGGTCAGTGACGTCTTTCCCGTTCCCGAGTGTCCCGCAAGTGCCACATTACGCAGTTGATGAGTTTGATATTCTTTCATACGTACGATCCGTCCTTCCTTGGGAAATGCCCATGGGTGCATGGGTGCAAGATCGGCGGGAAATGCCTCAGGTCGCCTGACCTGATCACATTTCAGGACGTGCATTGGAGCGCCCCCTTGTGTGGGGAGCAAGGCGATTAAGGGGTTGCTTGAGCACTTATTTCGATATTAGGGCGCTGCATTGTCCCTTTGCGTTGGCGGCGACGATTGGTTTGACATCCCGACACTTCCTCGCTCATTTTCACTCGTCGCCGCAGTCGGGTATTGTGGCGTGATGGAATCCAAACCGGCCAAAACCAAGGAATTGTCATCTAAATGGAGAATCACGACCAGGAACTGCTCCTCTCCGTTCGGAACCTGAAGAAACACTTTCCGATTCGCAAAGGCCTCCTTTCGCGGGTCGTCGCCCATGTCAAGGCGGTTGACGGTGTGGATTTTGACCTCCATCGCGGGGAAACCCTTGGAATTGTCGGGGAATCGGGATGTGGCAAAAGCACCACCGGCCGGCTGATTCTCAACCTTATCGAGCCAACCGCCGGAGAGATCCGCATTGGCGATTCGCCCAACCTTGCCAGCCTGCCCAACAAGCAATGGCTCCCGTACCGGCGCCGCATCCAGATGATCTTTCAGGATCCCTACAGCTCGCTGAATCCCCGCATGCCTGTCGGTGCGATTGTTGGCGAAGCCCTCGCCATCCACAAACTTACCCCTCCCGGGGAACCCCGTCGTCGCCGGGTTGCGGAACTGCTTGAGCAGGTGGGCCTTCCCAGGGACGCCGCCCGCCGTTTTCCCCATGAGTTTTCCGGCGGCCAGCGCCAGCGCATCGGCATTGCCCGCGCCCTCGCCGTGGAGCCCGAAATCCTCATCGCCGACGAGCCGGTCTCCGCCCTCGACGTTTCCATCCAGGCCCAGGTTATCAACCTGATGGAAGACCTTCAGCGGAAGATGCAGCTTTCCTATCTCTTTATCAGCCATGACCTTTCCGTTGTTGGGCACCTTTGCCACCGGGTTCTGGTGATGTATCTGGGGCGCACGGTTGAAACCGGGCCGACCCCCAAGCTTCTCTACCAACCGCGCCACCCTTATACCCGGGCCCTGCTCAGTGCGGTTCCGGTGATTGAGAAGGACCAGCGGCGGAAGCGAATCGTCCTCGATGGCGACGTCCCCTCGCCGGTCAACCCTCCATCGGGCTGCCACTTTCATCCCCGGTGTGCCTGCAAATTTGACCCCTGCGAGAAGGTATATCCGAAACTCATCGACCAGGGCGACGGCGTGAAGGTTGCCTGCCATCTGTATGACCCGGAGTACAAGGATTCCATCCCCGACTCCGTGCACAGGACACTGAACAATTACGGAACCGCCCCTGCAAGCAACGCCTCGCAACAGGTCGCCACGGTGACCACTCCGGAATCAAACGATACCACGACCGAGGATGCGCCCACTCCATGAGTCAGGAACGACTTCGCTGCAATTGCACCCTGAGCGATTGTGCCTATTACAACGCTGTTGAAGGCATGTCGGATAAGTGCGACTGCTCCCACCCCGACAAGGCGCATTACATGATCAACCCGTGTCCGCTCTACAAGAAGGAGTGGGCCCAGAAGCACAAGAGTGCGCAGCAGTTTCGCGACATGCTCCGTAAAAAGCGCGAACTTTAACCACAACACATCCATAAACCGGGAGGGGTGCCCTTGAGAACCCGCCACGCATTCATTGCTGCAACGCTGTTTATTGTGGGGCTGATTGCTTCGCCCGCCACCTCACCGGCGGAAACCGATCCCGTCTTCAATCGTGTCTCGGCATGGTCATGGGGAATTGCGGATGCCCGCACCGGTGAAGTGCTCCATTCCAAGGGACTTGAGGATTTCCGCAAGAGCGCCAGCATCACCAAGTCGATGACCGCCCATCTGATTATTCGGATGTTGAACGAGGATCCCTCGCTGCGGGAGGAAAAAATCACCTTTTCCGAATTGGCCGCCGCGACCAGTGGATCCAGTGCGCGCATTGAGGAGGGGGAATCGCTCCGTCTGATTGATGCGCTCTACGGCCTGATGCTCCCGTCCGGCAACGATGCGGGAAACGCCCTGGCGGAACATTTCCACGAACGTCTGGACCCGCCCCCGGGCGATGAAACCATCCCCGCATCCCGGGCCACCCGCGCCAATTTTGTTGCGGAAATGAATCGCCGGGCTGCTGAACTCGGCATGGAAAACACCATATACCGCATTCCCTTCGGGGACGGCGGAAGCGCCAGTGACCACACGTCCACTGCCGGGGATATCCTCAAGCTCGGACGCGCCGCCATGGCCGATTCCCTCTTTCTCAAAATCGTTTCGACGTCTGAATATACAGCCACTGTTTATGGCCCCGATGGTTCCACCCGCGAGGTGACGTGGACGAATACCAATCAGTTCCTGGGCGAAGCCGGTTTTGTTGGAATCAAGACAGGTACGACGCGCAACGCCGGGGCCTGCCTGTTGACCGCGTACCATCGCGACAACACACCGGTGATTGTGGTTGTCCTGGGCAGCGAGGCACGGGAGCTCCGATATACAGACACGCGAAAGATTATAGACGGGACATTCCAGCTGATGGGTGAGGACGAGGCTGAGGCGGAGTAGGCATGTTGCGCCCTTTCAGGGCTGAATATACAACCCACCCAAACCCCGGGCGTTGCCCGGGGCTGTCATGTCATTGCCCCTCCGGGGCGCCGGTCAAATAAGAGCAACAGCGGTCTCTTCAAACCCGAAACCAAGCAGCAGATCATCCCCCAATATCAAATTTTCCGTGTATATCCGTTGACACCAACCTGACCCCATCGCGGGCATGTGGTTTCCTTGGATAATCCCGGGGCGCCGGTCACATGGGAGCAACAGCGGTCTCTTCAAACCCGAAACCAAGCAACAGATCATCCCCCAATATCCAATTTTCCGTGTATATCCGTGGTTTCCGTGGACACCCGCCTCGACCCACCTCGACCTCATCACGGGCGTGTGGACTTCATGGATCGATTTACCCCACCCATCTCCCCGCCGGTGGCGAATCCGTCTCCCCAGCCTTCCCGGAGGGAAGACAGTGGGATGGCCCCCTATCGTCGCGAAGCGCGATGGGGGGATGTCGTGGCTGCGGGAATTGCGTGCTGGAGGCACGCCAGACGCTGGATCAATAAGTCCGAAATTGTGGCGTGCTATCCAGCACGCGATCTCGTTTCATTCCCATTTCCCCCCATCGGCCTTACGGCACGATAGGGGGCCATCCTTCTACCATCGTTCCACGATGGTGTGAAGATATTGGGGAATTATTCTCCATGTCTAAATTGGGAAAGGCCCGGCCATTGGCGCCTTCCATGAATAAGCCCAGTGGTTCCAACCAGGTACTGATACGCCTCTTCAGGGATGGGTGATCCCCCAATATCAAATTTTTCCGTGTATATCCGTGGTATCCGTGGACCACGATTTCTAGCTTCTCGCCACCCGGCAGTTGATGATCTTCCACCCCTTGTGGGTTTTCTTGAGTGAATACGTTTCGCGGCGCGCGGTGATTTCGCCGGAGACATCGTCCTCACGATCCACCACGACCTTGGCCACATTCAGGCTGATCTTCTCCTCCACCACATTGACCACGCGCTGGCGACGCTTGTTGCCGGATTCCTGAAAATACATCTGGCGGCGGCGGTTCACATAATCATGCAGGGGCGTGGTGCCGATCATTTCCTCGCCCATGGAGCTGTATTCCGTGGCGAAATCCTGGCGGTTCCATGATTCGATGAAGGCACGAACAACCTCCACCGGGGGGGCATCGGTCAGGTCAACGGGCAACTGGGTGTCCAGTTCGCTTGATCCGGTTCCTTCCTCTTCGGAGCGGGTCGTGCTGACGTAATTACGGCGCCGGAAGATATATTCCACCCGGCCAAGGAGGTCCAGGGGGTCGAAGGGCTTCTGAAGGTAATCATCAACTCCGAGCGTTCTCACCCAGTATTCGGGCGGGCGGTCGGAGGCTCCAATGGCGGAGATGATGATAATGGGGGTATCGCGGATTTTCTGGCTCTTTCGCATCCGCTTGAGGAACTCAAGCCCACTGACCCGGGGCATCATGAGGTCACAGAGAATCAGGTCTGGGCGCTCCCTTTCGGCAATCTCCAAGCCTTCATCCCCCGCCGAGGCCGTGAGAATCTCATAGTTACGTGTCATCAGGGTGGCCTTCAGCATTTGAAGGACATCCGGTTCATCATCCACGAGTAATATTTTTTTGTTCATGGTTACTACCTTGTTCCATCCCGCCAAATGATTTTTGCGGGTCAGTGTCTTCTGACCTAGGGCTGAACGACCGCAATCGAAAGGTTCGGAAGAGAGCGCCGGTGGGTCAACGGAGAATCGGACGGCGGATAAAATGCAGGCGGGTCAGCGGCTTGAACACTGATTCTACTTCACATGGTTGCGGGCTCCCCAATAGGTTGGGGGAATCTTTTGCCCCAAAAGGGAAATGAACATGGCCGTCATGTACCCAGACAAACTCCCCCAGTACATTCTCGATGATCCCCAATTGTCGGGCGAACGGAAGGTCTATGATGCCCTGGCGCGTCACCTTCCCGATGAGTACACGGTCCTTTACCGCGCCCACTTTTGCCTTCGCCGGGGAGGTGGAGGCTTCCGGGAGAAGGAAATCGACTTCCTGGTCATTCACAGGG